>CAYGTA010000115.1:0-11812 GCA_964352605.1 uncultured bacterium
TTTTGCGAGCGGCAATCATTTGCATGGCGCGCTCACTAAAAGCAACAGGGGCAAGCCCAGGAGGGGCTGAAAGACATTTTTGTGACCCTGTGTAAGCGTAATCAATACCCCACGCTTGCATGTCAAACTCGAGCATGCTCACAGTAGTTACAGCGTCTACTGAGTAAAGTGCGCCAACTTCTAAAGCTATTTCACCTATTTCGGCTACAGGGTTGAGTACACCAGTGCTTGTTTCACCATGAACCATGGCGATGAGTTTTGGTTTGATTTCAAAAGCGATGTTTCTAACAGTTTCTATATTTACAGGGTTTGATGAGCCAAAGCGAACAGGCGTGATGCTTGCGCCTAAGCGTTGACATATGTCTATCATGCGTTCACCAAAGACGCCATTGCTTACAATTAAGACTTTTTCACCGGGTTCTAAAAGATTAGCGAAGCCTGCTTCCATGCCGAGGGAACCTGTGCCAGATAAAAGGCTTACAAAGGCATTGGGGCCGGTTTTGTAGAGTTCATGTAGGTCATTAACTATTTGGTCATTGTAGGCAAAAACATCTTCATCCATGTGGCTACGCATGGGCCACTGCATGGCTTGAAGGGCTTTAGGGTGAATGGGGGTTGGGCCAGGAGTTAATAGCGTGACAGTTTGAGCTTTGTTCATTAATAGGTGTCCTTTGAAGTTTAAATGTGGTGTATGAAAAAGAAAAAATGACCTACCCTTAGTTTAAGGAGGCCATGCAAAAAACGACACGCAAACTCGAATTATATACTCGAGCTTCCTTGTCGTTTTTTAGTACGCTCGCGGCGCTAGTGAATCCATTATGCTGAGTAGTTTACACAAGATAATCATAATTGTAAAGTTCTTCTTGGGGTCTTTGTAGAGCTTTTTGTTTTGAAGTGGTGGTGGCTTAATAGTTGGCTGTGTGTCTGTTTTAGGGTGCAAGCTCTGTTATTTTTTGCTGCTTTCGTTAAATTATCCCTTGTATAAAGCCTCTTAAACACTGTATACTCACGTTTGGAATTTACATTCCCGACTACCATTTTTAGGTGGGTGCGTCGCACACCGCCTTTTTTTGATGCCAGTTTGTGTTAAGCATCGTCTTTTGCAACCCCTAATTCATGAAAGGAGTAAGCCATGCAAGACTTAGTAACTGCCGCCCGTGACCTGCTCACTCCTTTAGGCTATGAAGTTCTGGAGTTAGATGTTACTGGCTCGAAAGATAAAAAACGTATTTTACTTCGTATTGATAGATTAGATGAAGCTATTGTCTCTATGGATGATGTCACTTTGGCTACTGAGGTATTTGGGTTGGAGCTTGATAGGTTAGATCCTTTTGAGATGCCTTATAACTTAAATGTTAGCTCGCCGGGTAGTGAGAGACCTTTATTTTCTAAACGCCATTTTGAGCGTTTTCATGATTTGAAAGCTAAAGTTAAAGTTGGTCAAGAACAGTTTAAAGGCATTATTCGTAACGTTACAGATGAAACGGTTACGTTTGAAGTTGGTAAAGAATTTAAAACATATACTTTAGGATTAGTTGAAGCTCGCTTAGATGAGTGGCCTGATACACCTAGATAGGAGTAAAGCATGAACAAAGATTTTATTGATGCGCTTAACCACTTGGCAGCTGATAAAAACCTCGATAAAATTCAGCTTTTGGCGAGTTTTGAAGAGTCTCTAGAGCAAGCTTATGAGCGTAATGTTGAACCGGGTAAAGATATTGACGTGGTGATTGACCCTGATAGTGGCGAAATGGAAGTTCTGGTCATTCGTCGTGTGGTTGAAGAAATAGAGGATGCAGATAAAGAAATTTTGTTGTCTGAAGCTCTAGAGCTTGATGATACGGTTGAGGTTGGCATGGAAATGGAATTTCCGGTTGACCCTGAAAAGTTTACGCGTATTGCGGTTCAAACCACTAAGCAAGTCATTACTCAGAAAATTCGTGAAGCAGAACGTCAGCTTGTCTTTGATGAATATAAAGACCGTGCTGGTGAAGTTATGACGGGTATTGTTGCGCGTACCGATAATAAACGAAATGTATTTGTTGATCTTGGTAAAGGCGAAGCTATTATGCCTAATAAAGAGCAAATACCGGGTGAGCGCTATATGGTGGGTATGCGTATCAAAGTTTATGTCATGAATGTGGAGCAGTCTAGTCGTGGCCCGAGCATTTTGGTTTCACGCGCAGCGCCAGAGCTTTTAGAGTACCTTATGCGTCAAGAAATCCCTGAAGTTACTGACGGAACAGTTGAAATTAAGTCAGTTGCTCGTGAAGCTGGTCAGCGTTCTAAAGTAGCGGTTACCAGTAGTAACCCTAATGTTGACCCTATTGGTGCTTGTATTGGTCATAGGGGTAGCCGCATTCAGGCAGTGACAGGTGAGTTGCAGCGTGAACGTGTTGACATTATTATGTGGGATCCAAATCCTAGAGAGTTTATTCGTAACGCTTTATCACCTGCAAAGGTAGGTGCTATAGACATTAATACAGATAAAGGTGATGCGGGTATTACCGTTGCTCATGATCAGCTTTCTTTAGCGATTGGTAAGGGCGGTCAAAACGTACGCTTAGCAGCTAAACTTACAGGTTTCAAAATTGACTTAAACGCAACAGATATGGTGAGTGACCTTGACGCTGCCCTGCAAGCTGCCGCGCAAGACGGAGCAGATCCTGTTATTAATGTAAGCTCAGAAAGCAAACGTGCAGCTTTTGATGCCCTTTTTAGTGGCGAAGCCAAAGCTGAAGAAGAAGCAAGCTCTGACGAGGAGGCTGCCAGCTAAATGCCTCAAAAGACTAGCCAAGTCAAGCCAAAGCACATTCCGTTGCGTCGATGCGTAGCCTGCCGAGATTCAAAATCACAAGCAGAGCTAATACGCTTCTACAAACTCGAGTCTGGTACTTGGCAGCTAGATGAGGCGTACGCAGCTAATCATAAAAAATCAAGCGGTAGAGGCGCGTGGCTTTGTCAAAATGAAGCTTGCCACAGCCCCAAGGCGTTAGGACGATTTTTTAGAGCAGATGCAAAAACAATAAGTGAAAACCTTAGTAAGTACAAAAAGAACTCGAGCGTTTCAGTTATTGCTAAGCGTGTTCGGGTAGAAACAGGAGGGATGAATGCCTGAAAAAGTAAGAATTTATCAGCTTGCTAAAGATTTAGATATTGAGAGTAAAGATCTTTTAAGTATTCTTGAAGATATGGGTGTTGAGGCTAAGACTGCGTCGAGTAGTATCGATATTGAGACCGCTGAGCTTGTTAAGCAGTTGGTTTCTGATGAAGCTGAAGCGCCTGCTAAGCAAGAACTACCTTTAGAAGCAGCAGCTAAAACGAAGAAAAAGCCAGAAGCGCCTTCGGTTGAAGTTAAAGAGAAGGTGAAGGTTAAGCAACCTGAATTGCCTTTAAGAGCGCCTGTTGTTACGGTGATGGGTCATGTTGATCATGGTAAAACGAGTTTGCTTGATTACATTCGTAAGGCCAAAGTTGCCGAAAAAGAAGCTGGTGGTATAACGCAGCATATTGGTGCGTATCAGGTTTCAACAGGTCAAGGTTTGGTTACGTTTATTGATACACCGGGTCACGAAGCGTTTACAACGATTCGTCAGCGTGGTGCTAATGCTACCGATATTGCGATTATTGTGGTTGCTGCCGATGACAGCATTATGCCGCAAACACGAGAAGCCATTGCGCATGCAAAGGCCGCTAAAGTTCCTATTATTGTTGCTATAAACAAAATTGATTTACCTCAGGCTAACCCTGATAAAGTCAAGCAAGACCTTATGCAAGTCGAGCTTATTCCTGAAGAGTATGGCGGTGAAACCATTGTAGTACCTGTAAGTGCTGCAACGGGTGAAGGTGTTGATGATTTACTAGAAATGATTTCTTTGGTGGCTGAAGTTGAAGATTTACGTGCTTCACCTGATGTTGCTGCTAAAGGCATCATTATTGAATCTGTGCTTGATAAGCGTGCGGGTGTTCTAGCAACCTTAATCATTCAAGAAGGAACCCTGCGCGTAGCTGACTATATTGTTTCAGGTGAATCTTGGGCAAAGATACGCGCCATGAATGACGCTTTAGGTCAGCGCGTTACCGAAGCCGGACCTGCCTTCCCTGTACAAATTCTTGGCTTTAGTAATCAGCCTAGCGCTGGTGACATGATTGAAGAAGTTGAAAATGAAGCCGCCGCAAAAGCCTTAGTAAGTGAACGCACAGAAGCACGCGAAACACAAGAACTCGAGTCGACAGAGGGTGCTAAGGCACTTACTTTAGCTGATTTGTTTGGCAAAACTACGGTTACGACTGTGAATCTTATTTTGCGTGCAGATACGCAAGGCTCATTAGAGGCAATTAAAGGTGTGCTTGCTAAAGAAGCTGCTAAGTATGATGAAGTTGATCTTGAAATTATGCTTGCGGGTGTTGGTGCGCCTACAGATTCTGATTTGCTGCTTGCTGGCACGGCAGATGCTACGATTATGAGTTTTGGGGTTAACCCGACTGGTAGTGTTAAGAAGGCTGCTGAGCGTCAAGGGATTGCGCTTAAGACTTATAAAATTATTTATCAGCTTATTGAAGATGTTGAGCGTATGCTGCGTGGTCAAATTGAGCCTGAGTATGAAGAGAAAATACTAGGCCATGCTGAAATTCGCCAAGTTATTCAAGTACCGCGTGCGGGTGTTATTGCGGGTTCTTATGTTACTGATGGTGTGATTCGCCGTAATGCCAAAGCGAAACTGATTCGGGGTGGCAAAGAAGTTTATAAAGGTTCGATTGCGCAGTTGCGTCGTTTTAAAGATGATGTTCGTGAAGTTGGTACTGGCTTTGAATGTGGTATTAATTTGCAAAATTACGAAAATGTTCAAGAAGGCGATATCATAGAAGTTTACGATCTTGTAGAAATTCCTATGTAAACCGTAGCCTGCCTGCAGTTTAGGTAGTTTGTTTATAAAATGAAGCTAAAGAAAACACTTAACCCCCAATCCTTAAGCTTAAAGATGGGCTTACGTGTTTACCTGACGCTTCATTTTTTATTGTTACCTTTCAGTTATGTCTCGCTTAGCTATAGACCGTCGGTTTTAGAGCAAGCCCAAGGTTTTGCTGCGACAGGCTCTTGGTTTTTAGAGCCTAATCAACTTCGCCGTTTTAACCCTACACAGGCGCGTATTGCAGCTTGGCTGCCGAAGCTTAACGATTTTCAAGATAGACTCTTTTTTCCTGTATTTCTTATTTTTTGTAGTTCACTGTTTTTTATTGCTTGTACTAAAAAACTGTTTTTGCAGCAACAAAAATGGCAGCTCGAGGGTGGATAAAATTAGTTTTCATGTTTATGAACCTATGATTTGTAGGGCTTATAAGCATATAACTGTTTTAAAGATGGCAGTTAAAAGCTTTCTTTGAGATTGAAGTGTAAGCTTGCAAGATACGTTTAAGACTACTTGTAAGTTCGGTAGTGGTGATAAATGAAGCATTACTGTGAAACCCAATAAACTTTATTAATAAGGTAAGAAGGATAGGTTATGAATCAAAGAAATATGACAGGGCTGCTTGTTCTAGCAGCTATTGCAGCTTCCATTTTGTACTTGTGGCAGCCTTGGCAAGCTGATGACACCCTTAAGCTAGGACTTGATTTGCAAGGAGGCTTGCGCGTTGTTCTAGAAGCTGAAGAAGACAATGTAGATCGTGATCAACTTGATACTGCTAGAAACGTTATTGAGAATCGTGTTAACCAGTTTGGTGTTTCTGAACCTTTGGTGCAAACCAGTGGGGATAAAAGAATTATTGTAGAACTGCCAGGTTTATCTGCAGATGATCAAGATCGTGCTCTTGGGCTTATTGGTCAGCAAGCCTTATTAGAATTTCGCTTGGTTAGACAAGATGCGCAAAATAAGAGCGTTTTAGATCCTATTAACCCTCTGACAGTTCTTGACTTAGAAGAAGTTGCCTTTACTGGCGAGATTCTGCGTGATGCCAGTGCAGACTTTAATCGGGTAGGTAACGCAGCTTTGGGTGGCGCTGTGGTTCTGTTTGATATAAAGCGTGAATTTGCCGATGATTTTGGGCGTTTTACAGGTGATAATATTGGTCGCCGTATGGCTATTGTGCTTGATGGTGTTATTCAAACAGCACCAACCATTAATGGTCGTATTAGTGATAGTGGGCAAATTGAAGGTATTGAATCACTTGAAGAAGCAACAGACACTGCACTTGTTTTAAGAAGCGGTAGCTTACCTATCAACTTACTCGTTGAAGAAATTCGTGCCATTGGCCCGACACTTGGCCGTGACTCAATCAACGCCGGTACCAGAGCCGCAATTATTGGTGCTGGTGCCGTTATTATTGCTGTTATTCTTTACTACGGACCTTTGTTTGGTGGCGTACTCACGTTAGGTTTGGCACTCGCCGTACTCTTTATATTTGGTGCACTAGCAGGATTTGGTGCGGTTCTTACCCTACCCGGTTTAGCAGGTTTGGTATTAACTATTGGCGCTGCTGTAGACGGTAACGTTATCTCCTTTGAGCGTATCAAAGAAGAATTACGTGCCGGTAAAACCTTGCGTTTAGCCATGAAGTCAGGTTTTGGTAATTCACTCTCAGCCATTATTGACGCAAACGTAACCACACTTTTAGCAGCTGCCGCGCTGTATCAATATACAAGTGGACCTGTACGTGGTTTTGCTATTACCCTAGCCATAGGTATTGTTGCTGCTGTCTTTGTTAACACAGTTGTTGTGCCTTTTTTACTAGATGTCTTAACGGTACGTGTTAAAAAATCTTATATGCCAACGGGCTTTTACGCCACAGGCATTCGCTTTATCAAATTGGCCCCTATTGTGTTAGGTATATCAGGCTTTCTGGCGTTAGCATCAATAGCTATAGTTGCTATTCAAGGCTTAAATCTATCTGTAGACTTTACGGGTGGCACAACAGCGCTTTACCAAGTAGAAGAAGCAACAACGGTTGATAGCATAAGAACTGCCATAGACGAGCTTGGCTTAGAAGGCATAAGTGGTAGCGGTGCATCTATTCAAGAAGTGCAAGATGCAACGATTAGTAGTGTTGATGCAGCTTCAGAAGCAAGCGCAACAAAGCTGTTCTCAGTACGAACAGGAACCACTGAAAGTAACGAAGTTAATAATGACTTTGTCACCTCATTAGCAAGCAGCCTCAACGGTGACTTACTATCAGCCGATTTTGTTGGACCTTCTGTAGGATCTGATTTACGCCAAGGTGCAATTTACGCTGTTCTTGTAGCACTAGGCTTGATTTTACTTTATGTTGGATGGCGCTTCTGGCCCACATGGATTATTTCCATTGCAGCCATTATTGCTGTTATTCACGATGTCGGTATTGTCATGGGTGTACTGGACTTAATTAATGCAGAAATCAGCATTCCGGTGCTAGCAGCACTACTCTTTGTTGTAGGTTACTCCCTTAATGACTCGATCATTATTGCAGATAGAATACGTGAAAACTTAAGAAAACTACGCGGAAATACCTATATAGAAATCGTAGAGATATCCGTAAATCAAACGCTCTCACGGACTGTCATGACCTCACTCACTACGCTACTACCTGTCATTGCATTACTCTTTTTTGGTGGCAGTGTACTAAGAGACTTTAGCCTCACGCTACTCATAGGTATTGGTATAGGTACCTACTCGAGTATCTTCATTTTGGCACCTATGGTGGTTTGGTTTAAGAGTCGCCAGCAAGAATCAAAAGGACGCCGCTCGAGTCGTCGTAAGACTGCTTAAGTTTTGTTTTTGAATTTAAAAAGGGTCGGCATATGCCGACCCTTTTTTTGTTACTCAGTTTTTTGAATGTCAAGTGAAAACTGTCTAATGAAGTTGTTGTTAAAAGACAACACAGCTCGCCAGTTTCCTTCGGCAAGGGTGACATTGGCGGGTAGTACATAAAGACTAGAAAAGCCTTCATTTTCTTGATTGACCCATAGAGCATCTGATGCAGCTTCGGTATTATCTTGAGCAAACCATTGCACCATCAACCAGCCCTCAGTGGGTACTTGATTTAGCTTTACTGACAAGAAAAGCTTGTCATCTTCTAAATACAAGCCTTTTGAATTCTCTATATCTAAGCTTTCTTTAAAAGGCTGAGACTCAATTAAGGGCGGAATGTAAAGAAAAGTGCAGGAGGAGAGGAAAAGCAAAGAACTAAGAACTAAGAAGTAAGAGCTAAGTGGAAAGGAGAGAGTGAAAGGTGGAAGGTGATGCTTACTTTTCGATTTTTTTAATTTCCCAATTTGCTGCATATTCATAATGCTCTTGGAAGGAAGAGCGCACCTAATAAAGCTATGGGTGCGGTTTCAGCCCTTAAAATACGGCTTCCAAAACGAATGGCAGTAGCACCCTGAGCTTGCAACATCATGACTTCATCTTCACTCAAGCCACCCTCAGGCCCTGTAATAATCATTACTTCTTGCGCTGTAGGCAAATCAGCTAAGTTCTTTTGGGCATAGGGATGCGCTACTATCGTTAAGCCAGACAAAGCCAAGTCATGAATACTCAAACCAGACTCGAGCTCAGGAATACGCGCCCTTGTTGACTGTTTTGCTGCTTCACGCAGAACTTTATGAAGACGCTCGAGTTTTGATTTAGATAATGCAGGAACATCTGCATATTGACTTTTAAATAAGACAATACGGTTTACACCTAGCTCGGTGGCTTGACGTACTACATCTGAAAGCTTGTCACCTTTTAGTAACGCCACTGCCAGCGTGACATTTAAGGCTGACTCGTTTGTACTCTTATAAGGCGTTGTAAGCTCGAGTGTGAGGTCTGTTTTACTAATCGCAGTTACCTCTCCGTTTGCTTGTTTGCCTTGACCGTCAAAAGCTTGAACGTGTGCTCCAACTTTGACCCGTAAAACTCTAATAAGGTGCTGAGCTTCATCCCCTAAAAGATGATTTTCACCCTCTTGAAGTCCCTCTATATAAACCCTATGAACCCGCATCTTTAGACCTTAACTGCACTCACGAAACTCCACTCACCGTCATGTTTAACTTGAATATCACTAAAGAAAGGGCTTAGTGCGGTTTTTACGCTTTCAAGTTTCTCTGTCATGATGCCACTTAGTAAAACTAGACCACCAGCATTGAGATGTTTTGGATAATCAGCTGCTAACTGCACATGCAACTCAGCAAACAAATTGGCTAGCAAAACATCACAGCTATCATGAACATTATCGAGGGTTCCTAGCTCAAAAGATGCTCTTGAGTGGTTTAACTTGGCATTTTCAAAAGCAACCGCTAGGGTAAGCTCATCAATATCAACACCCCAAGTACGCTTTGCGCCTAACAAATCAGCCGCAATAGCCAAAATACCAGAACCCGCACCGACATCTAACACTGTTTTGCCAAACAAATCAAGTTGCTCTAAAGCCTCCAAAATCATCTTGGTGGTTTCATGATGCCCCGTACCAAACGCCATGCCTGGGTCAAGCCACAAGGCGCGCTGAGTGGCACTAAGAGTAACAGGTAAATGAGTTGGCGCAATCACCAAATGCTGCAAAAAAACAGGCTGCAACGAAGCGTAATATGCCTCCACATAACCATCCGCATTAACCTCAGACCAAACACCCTCAAGACTAAGCTCGAGTTTGTCATTAAAGTAAGCAAGAATTTCTTCTTTGTCTTCTGTTATGCCTGTACAACCAAGTTGCCATAAGGTATCTGTAACGGCATCTTCTAGGCTTGCTTTTGTGCGAAATACAAAACTCATAAAACTATCCCTTTGTGCTTATCTAGACTCATTAAAGCTTAGTTTATCGTGATGGCTTCTTAAAAAGATGTTGAAGAGGTAATAGCAAAGGATTAAGGTTTAAATTTATGCTTATAAAATGCTACAAATTGTACCTCCTTAAGGTGTCAGATACAGCATCTCGACTTTAGAAAAAAAAGACTCAAACGTGTTAAAAAATCAAGCCCTTTAAGAGCTTGCAAAAGATTCATTTTTAGGTAGAATACTAATTCCCCTCCTTAATTAGAGGGCACGCCCTAAACACTAGCAAAGGTTCATGTTTTAAAGTAATGAGATAACTATGGATAGTAGGATGCCTCCCCAAAATTTAGAAGCAGAGCAAAGTGTTCTGGGTAGTATATTGCTAGATAATGAAGTCTTTGCCAATGTCGAAGGAACCCTGAGCGCAAACCACTTTTATAAAGAAGGACATCGCGTTATTTTTAGGGCTTTTGAAAAGTTATTTAGGCGCTCTGAGCCTGTAGATCTTGTTACGGTCACCGAAGAGTTACGGCAAAGTGGTGAGCTTGAAGCCATAGGCAGCGTACCTTACTTAATTGGCCTAGCCGATAGTGTGCCTACGGCAGCCTACGCAGAAAATTACGCAAAAATAGTAGCTGAAAAAGCCATTTTGAGAGACCTTATTGGTGCCAGTGGCAGCATAATGCAAACAGCCTATGACCAGTCACAACCTTTAGAACAAATTCTTGATAAGGCTGAATCAAGCATCTTTGAACTCTCAAGCAACAAACGTAGTCATAGCTTTCAAGATATGGGCGGGTTGGTTAGTGAAACCTTTGAACACATTAATTATTTGCTTACCAACCCAGACCCTGTATCTGGTTTGGCAACCGGCTTTAAAGAATTAGACATGCTAACGGCTGGTTTGCAACCAAGTGCCCTTATTGTTTTAGCAGCAAGACCAGCTATGGGTAAAACCGCGTTTGCCCTAACCATTGGTCTAAATGCAGCACTACGCTCAAACCAAACCATTGGTATTTTTAACTTAGAAATGTCAGCCGTGCAGCTAGTTACCCGCATGCTTTGCTCAGAAGCAAGGGTAGATATGAACCGTATTCGAAATAGCCAACTGTCTGACCGTGACTTTCAGCGTTTGGCAGATACTGCGGGTCGTTTATCTGAAGCTAAAATTTTTATTGATGATAATGCTGACCTGAACATTATGGAGTTGCGGGCGCGTTGCCGTAGACTCATGGCAGAACACGGCTTAGGTCTGATTATTATTGATTACTTACAACTTATGAATGGTGGTTCTGGCGGAGGGCCAAGCAATAGGCAACAAGAAATATCGACCATCTCAAGAGGGCTTAAGCTTTTAGCGAGAGAGCTAGACATTCCTGTTATTGTCTTGTCACAGTTATCACGCGCAGTAGAAAGCCGACCCAATAAACGCCCTATGCTTTCAGACTTACGTGAATCAGGTGCCATTGAGCAAGACGCTGACCTTGTCATGTTTATCTACCGAGATGAATACTATGATCAGCAATCAGAAAAACAAGGTATTGCAGAAATAATCATTGGTAAGCAGCGTAACGGGCCTGTCGGCACAGTAGAATTGCAATTCCACAATGCCCATGTTCGCTTTAATGACCTTGCAAAACCCTCAGCTTAATTCTTTGCTGACGCGTTTTTATTAGCTGTTTCAGGAATAACACCAAAACGTGACTCATAACGCCTAATATTATCTTCTAAGCTTTTAAGAAGCGCTTTAGCATGCTGCGGGCTTGTAATAACACGTGAATTAACCATAGGTGCCTGACCCGGATAGGCCAAGGCAAAATCAAGAATAAATTCATCTTTGGTATGCGCCAAAACCGCCATATTGGCATAACGACCCCTAGCGGTATCTTTGTCAAGCTCGAGCTTAAATTCTTTACTCATTTGTTTCCTCACAATGCTTTATATTGAAACTAGGGTAGCATTTGGTCGAGATGCATTGTGTTTTTGTAGAAAGTTTTTTTTGACCTTTGACATCCTGACTTTTTAAGCCTTGTATAGCCTTTTGCATTTAAAACGCTTAGCTAGTTTTAAATGCCGAACTAGCTGAG
>CAYGTA010000116.1:0-11798 GCA_964352605.1 uncultured bacterium
GGTCGCACGAATGGTCTGATGGTGCAACCATTCGTGGAAATGCTATTAAATTAATAGCTGAAGCCGATTTAAAACACCCTGTTGCCTATAACGCTTTCAGTCATTTAGCAGAGATACTCGAGCGTTTAATATAATTCAATTAGGCTTTGGGCTAAATGCTATGGTTTATCAAATGGCTGAATCTAAATCTACTAAACCTAAAAAATCCATGCAAAAAAAGATAATTTCTACACCTGATCATTTTGATTATGATCTCATTGTTATTGGTACTGGGCCTGGGGGTGAGGGTGCTGCTATGCAGGCAGTTAAGTCTGGTAAGCGGGTTGCTGTTATTGAGAGCTTCGAGCAAATTGGTGGAGGCTGCACGCACTGGGGCACGATTCCTAGTAAGGCCTTACGGCATTCTATTAGTCAAGTGACAGATACGAAGCGGCTTATGATGAGTGAGGGTGTGCAGGTTGAATTTGATTTTCCTAAGTTAAGACAAAAAGCTACAGATGTTATTTCTAAGCAAGTGAAGATGCGTCATGGTTTTTATGATCGTAATGATGTTGAAGTCATAAAGGGTATGGCTCGCTTTACGAGTGAGTATAGTGTTCAGGTTGATAATGATGAGGTGTTTACGGCGTCGCATTTTGTCATTGCAACGGGGTCACGGCCTTATCATCCTGAGAATGTTGATTTTGAGCATCCCCTTATTTTTGATAGTGATACGATTCTTGATTTACCGTTTACACCTCATTCCATGACTATTTATGGTGCGGGTGTTATTGGTTGTGAGTACGCAAGTATGTTTAAAAATATGGGCATTAAGATTAATCTTATTAATTCCCGTGACAAGCTCTTGAGTTTTCTTGATGATGAGATTATTGATGCACTTTCTTATCATTTACGTGATCAGGGTGTCTTGATTCGCCACAATGAGGTTTACAAGAGTATTTCGGGTACGCAAGATGGCGTGGTGCTTTCTTTAGAGAGTGGTAAAAAAGTTAAGTCTGATGTTTTGCTGTGGGCAAATGGTCGCACGGGTAATACAGATGATTTGGGTTTGGATGCGCTTGGTTTAAAAGCTAATTCTCGTGGGCAGCTTGAGGTTAATGAGAATTTTCAAACCCTTTTGGGTCATGTTTATGCTGTGGGTGATGTGATTGGTTGGCCTGCTCTGGCGAGTGCTGCTTATACGCAAGGGCGCAATGCGATTCGTCATTTGTTGGGTAAAGCTGAGAACGTGAATCGTCCGAGTGATATTCCTACAGGTATTTATACAAGCCCTGAGATTAGTTCGGTGGGCAAGACTGAGCGGGAGCTTACCGAGGAGAAGGTGCCTTACGAGGTGGGTCATTCTCACTTTAAAAATTTAGCAAGGGCGCAGATTATGGGTCGTGCTATTGGTCAGTTGAAAATTTTGTTTCATAGGGATACCTTACGTATTTTGGGCATCCATTGTTTTGGGGTAAATGCTGCTGAGATTATTCACATTGGTCAGGCAATTATGATGCAGCAAGATGAAGAAAATACTTTGGAATATTTTTTAAATACAACGTTTAATTACCCAACCATGGCGGAGGCTTATCGTGTAGCTGCCCTTAATGGCTATAATCGTATTTTTGAGTAATTAGGCTTTGATTACGTCAGTCATGCTTTGCTCTATATGATAACGAGCAATGTCTTTGAAAATGGGGTCGCTCACTGCGCTTGAAGCGTAGAGGCATTCGATATCAAATTTTCTATCTAGGTAGCTTGTAATGATGTCTAGGTAAGCAATGATGGCTCTACTTTGGCTGTCAAAGTGATCTTGCCAGCGACCATGATGTAAGTCCATGAAGGTATCAAGGACGGTGAAATCTTCATTCTTCTTTATACCTGTTAAGACCTTGCTTAAAACGCTCATAGCTTCGGTTTAGCACGGCTTATCAGTGTGGCTAGTGTAAAAAATTCACTTTATACCTGAGTAGATCTTAGTTTCACTCTTTTTCGCATGAGTTTGTTAGAAATATTACGAATTAATCATGTTTTTAAGTTACGCCATAGAAGGTTTGTAAAATACTGAATGGGTCTATCCGTACGCTTCGCTCAATACTTCGTGACACTCACTTAAAAGCCTTTAGTCAAGAACAGTCATGAACTAAAAGAGTGTAGCGGCTATGAAGATCGGTACTCAGCAATCAAAGACTAGGGTAGCTTCTCTAGAAGCAAGTCCTAAACTAACTTCTCTAGAAGCGAGTCCTATCATGCCACTGGCTCAAGGTTGTTTTGCTCGGGTGAATTTACTTATAGGCAAATTCACCCTGAAGATACTTAGTAGGGTCGTCGTTTGGCTTTTTTTGCGAAACTTCTGGGCTTTCTTAGACTAGGTTCTTTCTCTATTTTGAGTTTGTAAGCTCGAGCTATTTGGTAGGCTTTATGGCCGTGGAGTTCTTTAAGGCCCTTTTTGCTTTTTCGGTAGATTTTGAGTTGTCCTGTTTCAGTTTTTTGTATTAGGAAACTGTAGCCACCATAGGCAAATGTTTCTTCACTCATGCTTGCCCATTAATGGTGAGCATGAGTTTTCTTGAGCTAGCATTTTCTCTATGCTCACCTAGGTAAATGCCTTGCCAAGTACCAAGGGCTAGCTTGCTGTTTTGTATGGGTAAATGAAGACTGTTCCCTAATAGAGATGCTTTTATATGCGCAGTCATGTCATCTGGACCTTCGTAACTATGCTCAAAGTACGGGGTATCATCTGGGCTTAAATTTAGAAAGAATCGCTCAAAATCTCGCCTTACATCTGGCGAAGCATTTTCATTTAGCGTTAGGCTTGCTGAGGTGTGTTGCAAAAAGATGTGAAGCATACCAACTCTAATTTTTGACAACTCGAGCTGCCCTATTATTTCTGTTGTTACTAAGTGAAAGCCTCTTGTTTTGGGTTTTAGCTGTATTTGTTTTTGTGTCCAGATCATAATCGTCTTAGGAATACTTTTTTGGCAGCGTGGCCTTTACCTTTTTGTAGTATGAGGTCAGCGCGCTCTCGAGTGGGTTCTATGTTTTCTTTTAGGTTGAGTAGGTTAATGCCTTGCCAGATTTCTTTGCCCATTTTTACCGCTTCTTTGTGGGTGAGTTTGGCAAAATGATGAAAGTAGGAGTCTTCTTTTTGAAAAGCAGTTTCTTTGAGTTTTAAGAAGCGCTCTATGTACCATGCTTGTAAATCTGCTTCGCTGGCATCTACATAGATTGAGAAATCAAAAAAGTCAGAGACATTTATGGCTGACAAATCGTTTCTTTGTAATACGTTTAGACCTTCAAAAATAAGAATGTCTGGTTGATCTACTTTGATGTATTCGTTGGGAACAATATCGTAACTTAAGTGAGAGTAGACAGGTGCAGAGGTGTTTCTTTTGCCTGATTTGAGTTCATGCAAGAAATTAAGGAGTTTTCGTTGATCGTAACTTTCAGGAAAACCCTTACGGTTCATGAGTCCTCGTTTACCTAGCTCTTCGTTATTCATCAAAAAGCCATCCGTGGTTACAAGGTCAACTTTTGTGTGGTCTGACCAACGAGACAATAAGGCTTGTAAAATACGTGAAGTTGTACTTTTACCGGCAGATACGCTACCTGCAATACCAATAACAAAAGGAACTTTTTCTGTAGGTTTACCTAAAAAAGTATCAGTAACCTCAAATAAATCTTGAGCTTTAGCGACATACAAGTTAAGCAACCTTGAGAGGGGTAAGTAAATTTCGCTCACTTCAGATAAGTCTATTTCCTCATTAAAGCCTTTAAGTTCATCAAGATCTTTTTGAGAGAGCGTAAGAGGTGTAGCGGCTCTAAGTGCAGCCCATTCAGACCTCGTAAATTCTAAATAAGGTGAAATTGCCATAATCTGACGCTATTATGCCACAAGCAGCAAACAAACCAAGAAAACACGCGCTAAGCTTGCGTTTTTAAGCGCTCGAGCTGCTTCCAGCCAAATGCTTCAAAAGCTTTATCTTTATGTTCTCTAGCCCAAACAATGGTGCTTAAAGCACTAAAGCTACTCAGCCTTTTTAAGAGTTGCCACTCGAGTTCGTTTATCTTTTTGCCATAGCCTGCTAAGAAGGCTTCTTTTAGGTCGGGTCGAGTTAGCCAGATGCTGCTGTATTGACGTTCAAAATCTACCAGAAAAAAGTCTGCTCTGCTATGTTCAAAATCAATGACCCACAGCTTATGGTCTTTATCTAAAAGCCAGTTTCTGCCTGAGTAATCACGGTGGCAAGGTACGCGCGTGTAGTCTTTTAAATGGAAGATAAGCTCGAGTGTTTGCTCTTTTACCCATGCTATTTCTTTATCTTCTACTAGGTTTTTTGCTCTTTGGGTCCATTTTTTTAGGCGTTGTTGCATTGCGTCTGTTAAGTCAATATCGTTATCTCTATAGTTTAAGTTATGCCATTTTCTTAAAAACTGTCCGGCTTGTTCATAGCTTGCTTGTTCTTGTCTAGCTGATAGGCTTTGTTGTTCTAGGGCTTCTGCTTCTATGCTGCTTAGCAAAATACTATTTAGGTTTTCTTGTTTTGCAATGAGCTGCGAGCACTGCTCTGGTATTTGCTTGGCCCAGTTTTCATAGGCGTAGCTTTCTTGTTTATATTTATTTTTTTGCTTATGTGCTTTTAGGTAGTAGTTTGCCTGTTGCGCTGTAATTTTCCAAACTTGCGATTCAGCATGATCCCAGCCTTTAAAGCTCGCTTTATCTATAGTTCCAAGGGAGCTAGTTGCAAAATCTAGTAATTCTGTGTGTTTATTTAAGTCTTTAGCATCTTTTGTTACCTGCCTCATTATGTTCCTTATAAGCATTGACTTAAACTTAAAATCATTTCTAGCTATCTTCAGTTTAGACAAATGCCTGTTTGGTGTGCTAAACTTCTGCGGTTGCCTTGACTGTGATCCTTTTATTTTGATTCAGTACAGGTAAACCCCAAACAGGAGACTATTTTAATGTCTATAACTAAAGAATCAAAACTAGAACTCATCTCTCAATACGGCAAAGATGAAAAAGATACAGGCTCTACCGAAGTTCAAATTGCCATGCTAACCACCAGAATTTTAGCATTAAGTGCTCATATGCAACAAAACAAAAAAGATTTCCACTCGCAGCGTGGTCTTTTACAAATGGTTGGTAAGCGTAAGCGTTTGCTTAGCTATCTTGAAAAGAAAGACTATGAAGGATACAAGGCGCTTATCAAGAGCCTTGGCTTACGACGTTAAGTGTTTTTGTATTCACAAAGGTTTGCAAATTAAAACTCTAGGCACAAAGAGTGAGGCGTTCGTCTCGCTCTTTTTTCTATTTTATGAACAAAGTATTAGGAGATAAATCATGACCATTCCTTCAGGACATCGCTACCAAACCCAACTTGGTGGTCGAGACCTCATCCTTGAAACAG
This sequence comes from uncultured bacterium, assembly GCA_964352605.1. GTDB lineage: Bacteria > Deinococcota > Deinococci > Deinococcales > Trueperaceae > JAHEBB01. The sequence goes on from CAYGTA010000116.1 coordinate 5,394, forward strand.
GCAAATACGCCAAACAGGTGCCCGGCAGCGTTCTCGTAACTTACGGTGGCAACACTATCTTAGTAACAGCTCACATGTCTGACAACACGTCACCCATGGACTTCTTACCCTTAACTGTTGAGTACGAAGAGCGTCATTATGCCATTGGTAAAATACCAGGCTCCTTTATGCGCCGTGAAGCCAGACCCGGCACACAAGCCATACTAAATGCCCGTATTACTGACAGACAAATTCGCCCCCTCTTTCCTAAACAATTACGCAACGAAATTCAAGTACTCATAACAGTAATGGGTGCTGACCAAATAAACGACCCTGGCACTGTTGCTGCCATTGGCGTTTCTGCAGCCCTATCTATAAGTGCCGTTCCTTGGGACGGTCCGACTGCCTGCGGCAGCGTTGGTTATATAAATGGCGAGTATATTTTAAACCCAACTTTCCAGCAGCTAGCCAGCAGCGAATCACAACTCGAGCTTACTGTAGCGATTACTAAAGATGCGGTTTTAATGGTTGAGGCTGTTAGTACAGAACTCCCTGAAGACATTATGGTAGGCGCTATTGAATTTGCTCAGCGTGAATTAGCACCTGTTGTTGCACTTATTGAAAAAATGCAGAGTGAAATTGGGGTAGCAAAAACAGAAATTGAAGCTGCTACTGAAGTACCAGAAGAGCTCATTGCTACAGTAGCTCAAGAAGCTAGCAATTTAAACCTACGTGAAGCTTTATTAACCTCAGGTAAACACGCGCGTAGTGCTGCTATTAAAGCCGTGCGCAACAGCATTATCGAAAAACTCGAGTCTGACTCTGAGGCTGAAGGTGCTGCTGAGCGTATTGCTGCTATTAAGGCTGCGTTTTCTAAAGCGGAACAAAAAACCCTTCGTCATATGGTAACTGAAGAAAGATTGCGTACGGATGGTCGTAAGCCTAATGAGATTCGTCCTATTTGGGTTGAAGTGGGTGTTTTACCTATGGCGCATGGCTCTGCTGTGTTTACACGTGGTGAAACGCAGGTGCTTGGTGTAACAACTTTGGGTACAGGTAGAGATAACCGCTTGGTTGATGATCTTAGTCTTGAAGATACCGAAACGTTTATGCTTCACTATAATTTCCCTCCTTATTCTACGGGTGAAGTTAAGCGCCTTAGAGGTGTTTCTCGTCGTGAGTTAGGCCATGGTAATTTGGCGAAGCGTGCGCTTCAAAATATGCTGCCTAATCAAGAAACTTTTCCTTATGTAACTAGGGTTGTTGGTGAAGTGCTCGAAAGTAACGGTTCTTCGAGTATGGCTACGGTTTGTGCAGGCTCACTTAGCCTTATGGACGCTGGTGTACCTATGAAAAAACCTGTTGCGGGTATTGCCATGGGTATGGTTAAAGAGGACGATAAGTACGCTATTTTGAGTGACATTCTTGGTTCAGAGGATGCGCTTGGTGACATGGATTTCAAAGTCACAGGTACGGCAGAGGGTGTTACTGCTTTACAAATGGATATGAAAATCAAAGGCATTACTTCAGAAATTATGAAGGAAGCCTTAGCGCAAGCAAAAGAAGGTCGCATTCATATTCTTGGTGAAATGGCGCAAGCGTTATCAGCACCAAGAGAAGAAGTCAATGAGCGTGCACCAAGAATTATGCAAGTCAACATTCCTGTTGACAAAATTGGTGCTGTCATTGGGCCTGGTGGTAAACAAATTCGTGAACTCGAGGCGTTTGGTGCCACAATTGAAATTGGTGAAGATGGCACAGTTCGTATTTATAGTGATACGGGTGAAGCTGCGAAACTAGTTGCCACTAAAATTGAAGGCTTAACAGCTACAGTTGAAGTTGGTAATGTTTATGCAGGTACGGTAGCTAAGATCATGGATTTTGGTGCTTTCATTAATATTCTTCCAGGTACTGACGGCTTACTACATATTTCTCAGATCGCTGAGGAGCGTGTTGAGAATGTTGCTGACTTCTTAAAGGTTGGCGATGAGCTTCAAGTTAAAGTTAATGGTGTTGACAATCGTGGAAAAATTGACCTCATTCGTCCTGAGCTAGAGGGTAAAGTAAGCCCTAGACGCACAGGCGGCGGTCGTGATGGCGGAAATCGTGGTGGCGGTGGACGTAGCAACGACCGTGGTGGAAATCGTGGTGGCGGAGACAGAAACAACCGTCCTCCACGCAATCGTGACTAAAGGAAGACGGTAAAGATTACTGAACTGAGAAGCAAAAAGGTATTTTGAGCTTTGCTAAGCAGCAAGCTTAAAAGCTTAAGTAAAATTATCTTTTTGCTCCTCTTAGTCTTTATCATCTTATAAATCAGTAGCCAAAACTAAGGCTACTTAAACAAACGTATAATGACCGTTTTTCTCTTGGGCGGATAAAGACTACAAGAGACTACAAACAGTGTTTGTAGAACTAAAGGAGAATAATGGCAAAAGACCGCAAACTGCGTATCATTCCGCTTGGCGGTATGGGTGAAATAGGCAAAAACATGTTTGCCTTCGAATATGACGACGAAATCCTACTGATTGACGGTGGCTTAGCTTTCCCTGATGCAGACATGCTTGGGGTTGACTTGCTTGTACCCAAAATTGACTGGGTTGTAGAAAACGCTGATAAGGTAAAAGGCTGGGTTCTAACGCACGGCCATGAAGATCATATTGGCGGCATTCCTTACATGCTACGTTTACTGCCAAAAATCCCAATGTACGGCGCTAAGCTCACCTTGGGTTTACTGAGAGGTAAATTTGATGAATTTAAAATCAACGAGAGTGACTTAGATTTACACGAAATCACCACAGATGATCGAATAAAGATAAGCAAATTCTTTACCGTTGATTTCTTTCAAATGACCCACTCTATACCTGATAACTCAGGTTTGATTATCCACACACCCATAGGGCGAGTTGTTCATAGTGGTGATTTTAAACTTGACTATCACCCTGCTGACGGTAAAACCAGTCACTTACATAAAATAGCTCAGGCTGGCAATGAAGGGGTTTTAGCGCTCATAAGCGACTCAACTCGAGCTGAAAGTCCTGGGCACTCTCCAAGTGAACGAGATGTTGCTGCGGCTATTGAAGATATTGTGGCGTCAGCTAAAAAACGTGTCATTGTTACCACGTTTAGCTCACATGTTCATAGATTACAAAATGTTATTCGTATTGCTGAGAAGTACGATAGACGTGTTGGCATAGAGGGTCGCTCTATGATTAAAAACACACGCATTGCTCAAGAGCTTGGTTATTTAGAAGTGAAGCATCCATTGGTGTCTTCAGAGCAAATTGCTGATCTTGCTGATGACAAAGTTTTATTCTTATGCACAGGTTCTCAGGGTCAACCTATGGCGGCTTTATCGCGCTTAGCAAACGGTACACATGCAAAAATCAAACTTAAAGCAGGTGACACCGTTATTATGTCTTCTAGCCCGATTCCGGGCAATGAAGAGGCTGTTGGGCGCGTAATTAATCAGCTTTATGAAAGAGAAATAAATCTTTTCTACCCACCTGCCTATAAAGTCCATACCTCAGGGCATGCTTATCAGCAAGAACTCAAACTCATTCTTGACTTGACCAGACCCAAGTTCTTCATTCCTTGGCATGGCGAATGGCGACACCAAGCTAACCACAAAAAACTTGCTGAAAGCATGGCGCAACCTCCGCAGAAAAGCATTATTTTTCAAAATGGTGACATTATTGAATTGTCTCGTGATGACATGAAAGTTAATGGCCAAATAGATGCGGGGGTCATTTTGATTGATAATGTGGGTGGTCGTAAAGGTGAAGAAGTCACCGAGCCCATCATTCGAGATAGACAAATGTTATCTAGTGAAGGCATTGTAGTGATAGTTGCTGTTATGGGTAGAACCCCAAGTATCGAAGTTATAAGTCGTGGGGTTGTCGAAAAAGACCATGAGTTACTCAAAGAAATTGAATCAATGGCTTTAGAAAGCCTAAAACGAGGTATTAGAGAAAAACGCCGCATGAATGATATTAGAGATGATATTTTCTATCCTGTAAGACGCTACATTCGCAAAGCAACCGGTAGAAACCCACTTATTGTTCCAACTCTTGTAGAAGGCTAAATCTACAAACGAAAAAGAAGCACCACAAAATAAATCGTGGTGCTTCTTTTTTAAGATAATTTTTTTGACTTACTCAATCGTAAAACTCAATTCATAGTTCGTTTCTATACCTGTTTGCTGCACCCAAAAGCTATACTCCCCTGCTGTTAATGGTGAAATGCTTTCTCCTTCACGAACGGTCATGCTGTTAAGCAGATTTTGATTAAGCTGTGCGCCTCCAAAAAGCATGTAAGCAAGCAGTTTAGATGCTTCTGTAATATCATCTGTATCAGGGTTAAAAGTTAAAGCGTTACCAGCTTCAAAGCCAATGAATGCCAATGAATCAATAGATTCATATTTTGTTAAATTGAGGTTACTCAAAACTGCACCTTCAGGAATGACAAAGCGAAAGTAATCTCTGTCACCTGGCCCTGTTGTACCAGCAACTTTAAATGTACCTGTAGCAAAATTTAGTGAACTTGGATTTGTAAAGTCGTTGGACAAATCACCCGATGTTCCTTCGTCATAGCTAGAAGGTGTAACAGGAGAACTCGAGCATGCGGCGAGTAGGCTTAGGCTAAGGATTGCGATTATGGTTTGAATAGTTTTCATGGTGCTAGAGCGTATGTTTGTCTTAGGCAAGAAGTATGAGAAGCTGACATTTGCTTTGCTTTTAGTGGCTTAAAATGCTGCTTATGACTAATTCTGTGATTGATACCTTATCTAAGCATGTAACGATTCGCAATTTCCTTCCTGACGCCATTTCTGATGAGCTTTTAATGTCTATTTTGAATGCAGCTAGGCGCTCACCCACTAGTAGCAACATGCAGACCTACAGCATGGTTGTTGTTAAAAACCCTGAAGCTAAAAAGCAATTGGCCGTCTTAGCAGGTAATCAGAAACATATTGAAGTTTGCCCTGTTTTTATTGCTTTTTGTGCTGATCTTCATAAGTTAAGTGAAGCTTGTGACTTGCATGGTGTTAAGTTGGCTAAAGGTTTAGAAAGCACCTTGGTATCTACAGTGGATGCAAGCTTGGTAGGTATGAGCGTGCAAACAGCAGCTGAGGCGAGTGGTTTAGGTGCTGTGATGATTGGTGGCATGCGAAACCATCCTAAAGACGTAGCTAAGCTACTTGGTTTACCTAGTGGCGTTTATGTGGTTTATGGCATGTGTCTTGGCTACCCTGATGAAAGCAAACGCCCACCTCAAAAACCTCGTTTACAAGAAGAACTCATGATTCATTTTGAAACCTATAACACGGAAGCTACCAAAGAAAAACTAACTGCACACAATCAAGATTTAGCTGCCCATTATAATGCGCTAGGCACAAATCAAGATGAGCAAGCATGGACAGGCCCTATCGCCAAACGTCTAGTTAAACAAAGTCGCCCTGAGTTAAGAAAAACACTCGAGTCTCTTGGGTTTAGTTTTGACTAAAGTCTGGCCTAGTCTTGGGGTATGCTTAGGGTTGACCTAGGCATCTTTTTTGGGTTTAGGTTTTTCTTTTCATTTATGGTGGCTTTATTTTGGAGGTTAGTATGAAACCGCTTATTGCTGGAAATTGGAAGATGAATAAATTACCAAGTGAGTCTGTTGCTTGGTTAGGTCTTTTAAAAGAGTCTCTCAAACAAACAGATGCTTCTCATGCGGAGTTACTTTTGTGTGTTCCTGCTACACATTTGACATCTATGGTGGCTGCGCAGGGTTTTGTGGCGTTGGGTGCGCAAGATTTGAGTGCGTTTGACTCAGGTGCTTATACGGGTGAGTTATCTGGCGCTATGCTTAAAGATGCAGGTGCAAGTTACGCCATTATGGGTCACTCTGAACGCCGTGAGTACCACAATGAGTCAGATGATTTGGTTAATGCCAAAGTTAAAGCAGCTTTGAGTAGTGGTTTAAAGGCCATTTTATGTATTGGTGAGAGCGAAGCACAGCGCGATGCGGGTGAGGCTGAAAGCGTTGTGGTTGCGCAGCTAAAAGCAGGCTTAGCGGGCGTTAGCTTTGATAATGCTGAGGATGTTGTGATTGCTTATGAACCTATCTGGGCGATAGGGACAGGAAAAACAGCCACTGCAGATGATGCTCAAGCTATGTCAGCTACGATTCGCTCGAGTTTAAAAGAGCTTTACCCGACTCAGGCTGATAGTATGCGTATTTTGTATGGTGGTAGCATGAAACCTGGTAATGCTAAAGAGCTTTTATCTAAGCAAGATATTAACGGGGGGCTTATTGGCGGCGCTAGCTTAAAACAAGAAGATTTACTTGCCATTTTGGAAGCTGCTAAGTAATGCTTGATGCTGTTCGCCAAAAAATGCTTGCAGCTGGTGCAGATGCTCTGCTCATTACGCAGCCTGCCAATGT
>CAYGTA010000117.1:0-7758 GCA_964352605.1 uncultured bacterium
TGAATATGTTCAAAATACTCGAGTAATGCCTCGGCACTTTTAAAGACTTCTGTTTCTCCTGTTTTTAGCTGCTTAACTTCTAGGCGTAAGCCTTCTGAGCGGTACCATAAACGTAAAACTAGCGTGAGGGGTCTAGCCATGCTTGCTCACTTTTTAAATTAGCTGGAATGCGGGCATCTGAACGTTCAACCCCAACTATGAACAGGAGTGCGCAGGTGATTAATTCAATACCAGCTAAAGAGTCAAACTCTAAGCCTAAAAACGTTTCGTTTTTGCCTGACTTAAGTACATCAGGGAGATACTTTTTAAAACCCTGAAAGTTTGAACCCTGCACCTTATGAAGCAACGGAATAAACGTTTTTACCTGAAGCTCAAGTATTTCACTCATTGCCAAGACAGTTTCAGGCTGCATGAAATGCTGTATATCTTGACGGTTTTCATGGAGTGCTTCTTGAAAAGCTGTTGTTAAGTCTGGGCTAAGCTTATAGCTTTTAAATACTTCAATAAGCTCTTGTTGCTTTGCAGACCAAGCCTGATAGTTTAGATGCAGACTTCTTTGACGCAACTCTGGAATGACAGCAAGTACCGCTTCTAAAGCTTCTTGACACTGCCTAGCGCAAGCTTTTAAATCCTTTGTTTCTAGCTGAGGCGCGTTAAGCCAAAGCTTTGCTGCTTGCTCTAAAGTGCTGGCTTGTCTAGCTAAATCTAGTAACTCATGACATGGCGTTAAGTCGATTGTCACGGGCTTCTCCTTTGCATATTTGGGGAAGGTACAGGTTGCTAACTATCTTGCTTTCGGGTGCTCCTGTTTGTACAGGAAAGTGGCTAGTTAAAAAGTCAATTAGGGTTTGCTCAAACGAAGCAAAGGCTTTAGGTAAACTGCGGTGACCTACGCCTTCAATAAGCAGTAACTGCTTTAAGCCCTGCTTTTGCTCAAATAAACACGCTGAATTTGTTGAGCAAATTGTTTTGTCTTTTTGCCCATGAATAAACAAAACAGGCGTGTTTTTTAAGCCTACCAGCGCCTCTATGGGTCTAAGCCTAGCAAGCTTAACTTTTGTTCTTAATGTTCCTAAAAGCAACATCATTTGCACAAAAGGAACAGCCGGTAAGTTTGTAAACGCCTTTATGCTCGCAGCAAGGTTTGCTTTAACTTCAGCGTAACAAGACTCTAATATCATGGCTTCAAACGTAAGCTTAGAACTAGCGAGTAGCGCTATTGCGGCGCCCATAGAGTGACCCACAACCGCTAAGCGATCACTGTTTACATGCGTTTGTGTTTTCAAAAAAGCAAGAGCTGCATAAACATCTTTCACTTCATGATGCCCCAATGTAGTCACACTTGAGTCACTCGAGCCGTGGCCACGTAAGTCAAATAAAAGTGCCGTGTAACCTAAGTTATGAAGGCTGATAGCTTGCTCAAGCAGGCTTTCACGGTTGCTCCCCATACCATGTATAAAAAGGATGGTTCCATTCTGAATGTGTGAGGGTAGTAGCCAGCCTTCTAGTTTAAGATTATCTTCAGTATAAAAACTAATGGCTTGCCAATTTTTTACGCCGTAATCACCTGGGTTTTTACGAACTAATCGACGTTTGGGCTTTATGAACTTATCAACTTGTTTGTTGAGAAATCTATAGCTAGTACACAGTAGAGCTGTACTTAAGATGCTTATGATTAAGAAATACAAAACGTTCCTCCTTTAAGGTTAATTTGCTTAATGCAAGCGTAAATAAAGCAGCGTTGCCTGCTCGTTCCTTTGATTTAAGGCAAGCTATTTTGCTGCATAACGACAAGCTCAGCATCTGTAGGCATGCCAAGGCTAGGTGTACCTTGCTGCAACACTACGGTCGTGGGTGTTAAAGCAGATGCTGCCATTTTTAGTTCAATAATTGTCTTATTTTCTGTTTCAAATTCAGCATGGGGTTCAAGCCCTGTGTTTGTTATTTGATAAATAACGCCTCGTCGTCTTTCATAGCTGGAACCTGCCGAAAATGCAGGGGGTACCGATGCGCTCAAATACAGCTCATCAGCACCCTTACTCAGTAAACTGCCTGCATGTGGCATGGTGCCTGTTGCTAACGGCTGCGTTTGCCAATTTACGCCATTCCAACGACTCAAAAAGCTATCTTTAAGCTCACTCCAGACAATCTTAATTTCATTACCCAGAACAGCTAAATCAAGTTCAGATGCTGAAGCTTGATTAGGTGAGCTACCTAAAGCGTTCCAGCCGGCACCATCCCAGGTTTTTACACTTACTTGACCTGCACTTATAAAAGCAATGACCGGATTTTGTTGCTCATTAAAGGCGAGTTTAATCGTTTTAACAAAAGCTTTGCCTTGTTCTGCTTGAACAAACCCCCCCATAATTTGCCAACGCTGACCTGTCCATTGTTTAACATAAAGATCTGAAGGGGCAAAAAGTACAACCTGTTCAGTCCAAGCAACAATAGGTAGACCATCTTCTGACACGGCGAGTGCTGGCAAATATGAATTATAGGCGAAGCCTATCTCTATGCTATCTCCAAGTTGTTGCCAAGCATCTTCTTGCCAAGCGTAAACCACAACATCTCTATTTCGCGTCTGGTCTTTTTGCACTAAAGCTAGATACAGTTCACCTGAATTTCCATAGGCTAGAACAGGGTTTGAGGCATCTAAAAAGTCATTTCCTAACTGTTGCCAGGCGTCACCTTGCCAGCGCATAACCCGAACATAATCAGGGTTAGTCTGCTCTACTTCTTGCCAAGCAATAATAGGTCTAGCTTCTGCGTCTATAATAATTTCTGGTTCATCGTAACTAGCTTTCGCTAGCGGTTCAGCTAGTTGCACCCAAGGTGGCACCGTCCAACGAAAACGGTAGTCAAGCGTTCCTAACCAGTTACCTGCCTGATCTTGTAAATCTGTGCCCAGAGGCGTATCCCAGTTCATAGTAAAAAAGCGCTGCTGCGTTATTTGCTCACTGTTCTCTTCAAGCTGAAACACCAACTCTGTACCCTCTTCAGATAAGTTAAGGCTGTAATCAAGCTGTTCAGCGCTAGCTAAAGCACCAAAAGAAAGATTTACTGCGTCGACTGAAGCTTGCGTAATGGGTTCTGAAAAATAAAACCGAATGGGTTTTGTTAACCAATAGTCCTCCCCAAATTCTGGCTCTACTTTCACTAATTTAGGCGGTGTTTTATCAATAATGATGGTTTTAGCTTCACTTTCAAACACCTCTCCTCCTAGAAAAGCTTTGGCTTTAAGCTGATAACTAGCTTCAGGCACTGTTTTGGTCACCCAGCTATAGCGCATACTTTCATCAAGCTCAACTAACAAACTGTCATCAAGAAACAAAGCCACTCGGTCAGCAGTTCCACCTTCAAGCACAACTTGAATATCTAGTGGATCTTCAAGCAAAATTCCACCCGAGTGATAATAACGGTCAGGAATAGGATTACTAATGCCTACCTTAAGCGCAGTAGGCACAGGGTCAGGTGGAGGTTCAGAGATACCTACCACAGCTTGCTCTGAGCAACTAAGCAGAAACAGCATGACAAAAAACACAAGATGATATTTTTTCATAAGCTTACCTTTCTGCCTCTAAGCTATTTTCACTAGGCTTAAGGCATACTCCTAAGGTAAAAAATCATCCGTTTCTTGTGCGTTCCTTTTAAAAATCATAAAAAAAGCAGCCCTTTTAAGGCTGCCCTACCTTTACACAACAGTTCCATGATGAAACCAAAAACAGCAATTAGCACTTTTGCTGCAATAATCCAAGACGTTAAGATAACATCCGCTTCAAAGGTAAATTCTAGATATGCTAATAAAAACCAATTTAGAACAAACCACCTACACTCAAAATCAGTAAGGCAACAAAGCCAAAAAGACTCAGCAAAACCCCAAAGCCAAGAACTCGAGCTAGTAGCTCCTATAGTTTTTCATTGAGTTCAGCTTTTTTACTTTTTGTTTGAATACCGTAGCGAATCATAAGGCTAACCTCCTTAGCATCTAGCTTAGAAAAGGGGGCGTTGCTTAGGTGTTGCCTTACCAAAAAGCTACTCGAGTCACTACCCTATTATCTTAACTTATTGCATTTCCACAAATGCTTGCACCATCAAACCATTTGTGCGACTTGGAGGAGTAGAAACGAATGCATCTAAGATTGGTGCAATGAATATTGGAACTGCAATTAATAACAGTATTTCTTTACAGCGTCATCAAGCCATACATTGTTTGTTTCAGCTGGCTTAGTCAACTGGGAACTCGAGCCGTTTTGTTTGCATTGGGGTTTGGCTTTGGCTAAATCTAGCGCACTAAAGACCGCTACCGTAGGTGCTGAAAAAGAGGTGCCAGCGTAAAAGATGGGGTCTGCTTGATGGGCTAAGGGGCCGTACAAAGCATCAAGATGGGTGAGTTCAAACCAAGCACCTAGCTGCATGACACTGCCTGCATTAAAGAAGTCTTTTCGCCTACTTTGCCTATCAGCAAAACTCGAGCCTGTTACGCTTACAACATCTGGCCATCTTGCTGGGTACATGGGGTAATTGAGTCCAAAGTTACCTGCTGAAGCAACAAAAACATGCTGAGCTTGTGAGCGACTCGAGCTGAAAATTAAAGTTAGCAGAGGGTCATTTTGGCTATCTACTGAGTCAATGAGGGTTTTTATCATGCTGTCATAGTTAAATTTATTTTGCTTTGACAGCTCAGTTACGTAAACTTCAAAACTCTTATAGCCAGATGCTTCAAAGTCTTGCAGTACGGTGCAAGGTAAAACCACAAAGCTCATATTTATAACAGCATGACTGTGCGCATCTAATTCAGTTGCTAGCTTATTGGCAATCTCTAAGGTTGTTCTACCTGAAGCTATATTAATGCCTTTAACAGTAATGGTTTGCTGAGCTGACTGCCACAAAATTGAATTGTTAGTAAGCTGTCTACCTTGGTAATGGTTTGTACTTTCAATAACGCTATTCACGTGATTCATGACAAGTGCACCGTGAGAAAGCTGCCCTGCTGCCTCTAAACGTTCAACAGTTTTGCTTAAATCTTCAATCGAATTATTGTTACTTGCCTGCTGTCTAAAAACATCATTACCAAGCTGATAAACACCTTGAGCAAAATCATCAAGCACTAACAGCGTGACATTGTTAGTTAAAGCTTGCCCTGCAATAAAACTTGCGTAAGTATCTTGAAAAGCTTCCGCAACAGCTTCATGCTTCAAACTCGAGTTCATGCTTAAGCCACCTGTTGAGCCTCGTAATCTAAAGCCTTGGCTTGGTAGATCAAAGGCATTTGCTGCGCAGGTATTGCTAGGAAATAAAGAATCTCCATTTAGCCCTTGAATACTTGTAATTTTTGCTTGCTGCAAGTCTTGCTTTAAAGCATCATTGGTTGGGCTACAGGCGACTAGCGTTAGAAAAAAAAGGCTGATTAGGCTTTTGCTTAAACTGCGAAATGACATTTTACCTCCTAAAGGTATCTTTTATGTGTTGAGCTTAATGAGCAAAGCGTTCCTCGAGCGTTCCTTGCTTAATTTATGTGGGTATAGTGAGGCCTGCTTGCTTTAAAAAATCGTGTACTTTTTCAATATCTTTGGTGGCATTACTCTGCTGAAAATACTCTAGGGCTTTATGCATATGTTGCTCTGCTAGCTTTCTGCAGGCGTTAAGCTGATACATTTCAGCAATTTCAAAGTGTGCATAGGCTATCCAGAGACTATGATTTTTCTCTTGGGCAATACCTAAAGCTTGCTGACGGTAACTTAAGCCTTGCGAAAAGAAACCTAAGCGAAATTCTGCTTCACCTAAGTTCAGTAAGGTGTAAAAGCGATTCCGGCCTAACTCATCAAGGTGCTGACCTGCTTGTTCTAAACGTTCAATCACACTAAGCGTTTCAAGCAGCAAGCCCTTAGAGGCTTTAAAATCTCCGGTTACCCCTGTAGCGTAAGCCATTTGATCAAGCACAATACTTAAGCAAAGGTCATCCCTACTTTGTTTAGCTAAGTCATACGCTTTAGCAAGATAATCCTTAGCCGACTCATCTTTTTGTTCACTAAGAACCGCAGCAATAAGACCTGTAAACACCGCTTCCCGAGAAAGATTCTGGCTTTCTTGCGCCAAGCTTAAAGCAAGCTTGTACCACTCGAGTGCTTTTTGGGGTTGGCCTTTAAAGCTTCTGTAGTGGTCACCTAATTTGCCTGCAAAGTCACGTGCTTTATCTGGCTGCTTAAGGTCTTTGGCTACCGTGACTGCTTCTTTAAGTAACCTGACTGAAGCTTCGCTATGCCCTTTTGCTAAGTAGTAATTTCCTTTTAAACTAAGTAAATCCATGTACTCAAGCAGGGCTTCTTGTTTACCTAGGTCTTTAGTTTGTTGCGCTGCTCCTAGTAAGTTTGTTATTTCTAAATCAAGCAGCTCAAGCTCATCTTTATGCTTTCTTAAATACTCGAGCCCGGCTGTTATAAGGGTTGTCGGTCTTTGGAATTTGTTGGCTTTGGCGTAGGCGTGTGCTAAGTCATGTATGCGGTAGCTAACCAAATCACTGCCTGCTTTGCTTATGCGCTCTGCGAGTCCGCGCTGGCTTAAGGTAAATAAGGCATTTTCGACTTCTTCGCTACTGCGTCTTAAGCAGTTTGCGAGTAGCTGTGAGCTTGCGCTAGTGCTACTTAAACTACCAAAACTTAAGAAAGTCTCGTAAGCTAAGTCATCTAAGGGTTCTAGACTTACATTGAGAAGTGAGGCTACACTTTGACGGCTTTCTTTTTCAAAATCACGAGGTATTTTTAGATCATAGGGTGCATTTTTTATTTGCGCAATAAAGCTTTTAAGGGATGCCTTTGTTTCTTTTAAAGTTAACCCTGCTATGCGAATAGCAAAGGCGTGATCGCCCAGTAAATGACAAAGCTTGTCACCTTGAGGGTCATGGGTAAAAGAACTTTCTGCATGCAAACTAAGCAGCTCTAAAGCAGCGTTTCTGTCTAACTTAGCAAGTAAAATGCGTTTTAGTTTAGGGTAGCGTTGTCTTGAAGTGACTAGCAGCAGGCATGTTTCAGGAATGGCTTCAGTTAGTTTACTTAAACTGTAGGCATTCCAGACATCATCTAAAACAATTAGGTTTATACCTGCTTGTTCAAGCAAAGCTTTTAAGGTTCTCGTTTTATCTTGACTCTGAGCAAGGTCTTGGCGAGCATTTAAACCTTGAGCTAAAGCGTCAAAAACAAGTTCAGGTGCATCTGAACCCATGTCTAACCACAGAGCTTTTGTAGACTCAGCCTTAAGATACTGACTTGTTAAAGCCGCTGCAAAAGCCGTTTTACCCATGCCTCCAAAACCATGAATCAACAAACGTCTATGCCTATGCAAGTCAGCTAAGGCTTCTTTAAGAAGTTGTTCACGACCTAACAGTTTAGCTGCTTGCTGAGGCACATCCTTAGCCTTTTCAATTATTAAAGCAGCGCGACCTTGGCTCGCCCCACCCTGCTCGAGTTCTTTTAAATAAGCAACCGTTTCTTTTAAAGGCTCAACCCCCAAGTCTCGCTTTAAACTCTCCCGAAGCATTTCAAATTGCTCAAAAACCGCTTCGCTATGACCAAGCTTATACTCGAGCCGCATAATGCTCCGGTGAACAGCTTCGTTAAGCTGATCAAAGCTTAAGCTTTCTTTCAAAACCCCTAGAGCTTTTTCAAGCTCTCCTTTGGCTTCAAGCTCAGCCGCATAGTACTCTCTCGCTTCAAGATACAATTGTTCTAAGCGCATACGTTCAAGCTCGAGCCATTCTGCAAA
>CAYGTA010000117.1:7858-11758 GCA_964352605.1 uncultured bacterium
AACAGTCTGACCTGCGTGTCTCAGGCTAAAGTGAGCCTCTCCTAACAGTTTTAAGTCTATACTTGGCGTCATGCTTATCCTTAAGCTTTGCTCTTTTAGATAGCTAAGCTTCATGCTTTTAGTTCTTTTTTATAAGAAACTTGGGGTTGGCTTTCTAAGTACTTGAGTAGCTCTGCGGCTGACTTAAAGTAGAGCGTGTCACCCCCTTGTAAAGGTTTGAGTTCCGCTCGAAAGTCTTCTTGTTGCCAAAGACGTAAAATTAAAGTTAGGGGCCTGTCATCCACATGAAAATGCTATTAGCAGGTGCGTTCCTGTAGCGTTCCTGACAGGCTCTGAAGCTTGTAGAAATACAACTTTACTGCTTAAATGACGCCTAAACTTTTAAGTTCCTCACGAAAGTCATGCCTTAAAGCCTGCATATCAATTTCAGATAACCACTGCCGAACTTTTTGTTTTTGCTCATCACTACCGTACTTTAAACAATTAATAATCACCCTTACACGGGGCTCCAAAAAATCAAGCCCTTCACTAAGCTCAATAGCTTTATCTAAAGAAGCGACAATATGCTCTGTTTGTTGCGATAAGCTGTAAAGTTCTGAAAGTCTAGCTTGCGCCAAAATACGATCTTGAGGCAAAGCACCCTGCTCAGCAAGTTCCAAACTAAGTTCAATAGCTTTTTCGTAACGAGCTGCGTCCATATACAAAAAAGCTAAGTTATTTCTAATGGTGTCATAGCCATGAAACTCTCCTGTAGCCAAAGCTTCTAAAGACAAATCAATAGCCTTTTCATTTTCACCTAACATGTAGTGCGCTACTGCCAAATTACCTGCTGCCATAAATAGTTGACTTTTGAGTTGCAAATCCTCAGCAATCGCTTTAGCTTCATAGTGATACCTCAGACCTTCACGCACTCTATCTAAACTTGTATACAAAATACCTATATTACTAAGCGTTGTAGCTAAAGCAGCTGAAGCACTTTGTTCACGATAATGACTTAACAAAGCTTCAGCGTAAACAAGCGCTTCTTCAAAATGACCCTGCTCAGTCAAAAGACGCATCCTCATATTCAAACTATCATTTTGTACTTTTCTATCTTGCGAATACTCAGCCAATTCCTTAAGTTCTTCAAGAAAAGCCGCCGCCTCTCCAAACTGACCTTTCGTAATAGAACTATCTGTCAGCACATAAAGCAGTTTGCTTTTCGCTCGCACAGACTTAAGCTTAGGTGCTAAAGAACAAGCCAAATCAAACGCTTCCTCATAACGATCAACTTCACCATAAAGCTCCGCTAAAAACAAAGACATATCTAGCTTAGCCTCACTATCGAAACGTACAGCCCGCTCCAAAATAGCAACAGGCTCCATCACCAAACCCCGATTATGCATACGCCGCGCCGCCTCAAACCAACACTCAGCAGCCAACTCGAGCTTACTAGCAGCCAAATAATGCTCAGCTGCTTCTAAAGGTTCCGCCTCTTTTAAATAGGCTGCTGCTCTTTCATGCAAAAGCTCTTTAAGGGCACTAGGCAAACTGCTGACAACTGCCTCTTTGACCAAGTCATGAAGACCCTGCCCATGAAGAAATTGTTGCTCCTCTAAAACCCGCAAAGCCTCATGCAAGTTAAGCGCATTCATCTTTAACATAGCTGCAATAAGCTCGAGCTTAAGCTTACCCCCCGTCAAACTCATCGCCCAAAGAAGCTGATTAACTTGTTCTGGTAACTCAGAAAAACGTTTTGCAAACAACTCTTTAAGGGTTTTAGGTAAATCACTTTTCGTTTCAGCTGTATACACATTTTTTAGTATTTCAGTAAGCAACAAAGGATTACCCGAACTAAGTTGAAACAACAAAGCCGCATCTAAATCTTCAAAGTCAAGCTCGAGCTTTGAGACTAAGTCCTCTAAGTCAGTCATTGTTAAGTTCTTAAGCTGTATTTTGGTGAACTTCTTTTCTTCTTCAATTTGCATTAAAGCTTTGTGCGTTTGACTAGCTAGTTCCTTAGGTCTAAACACAATCATAAACTTTAAATGCTTAACACCTAAACGTATGAGTTCAAAAACTAAGTCTTGACTTTCTTTATCCCAAAACTGCAGGTCATCACACAGCAAATTAATTGACTCGCCTTGCAAGCTTAGAAAACGACATAGCTGGCTTGCAAGCTGCTTCATACTTGAATCAACAACCTTGTCAGACAGCTCAGGAACTAAGCGACTTAATACCGATAGTTGCCAAGCTGTTAAGCCCTCTAAGCTCAGACTTCTAAGCAGACGTGTGAACACCCTAAAAGGAATCATGCTGTCATCTGACTGACCCTTCAAAGGGTAAACCATGCCCTCTTGCTCATGTAAAAAGTCTTGCGCTAAACGTGACTTACCTGTACCAGCATCACCCGAAATAAAAACAGCTTGAGACTCTGACCACGCAAGTTCAAGTCTGGCCCAAGCATCCTCTCTCGCAACAAGAGGTGGACGCAACAAACTAAGCGGCAAATGCTGAGACTGCTTAAAAGAAAACCTCTGAACATGCTCAGCTTGCAAGGTTCTAATTTCCTCAGCCAAAGCAAGCGTTTCAGGGCTAGGCTCGAGCTTAAAAAGCTGCTCAATGGTTTCGGCACAACGCTTAAACGTTTCTAGCGCCGCAGCCCTATCTCCAAGCGCATACTGAAGGCGCATAAGCCTACGGTAATGCAGTTCAGAAATAGGCTCGAGTAACAAAAGCTGCTTAGCTAAAGGCAAGGCTTTAGTAAACGCTCCTTCAGCTTCTAAACGGTTCACTTCTAAACTCAGGTAAGCACTTTGTTGTTCTTTGAGTCGCTCTCGCCAAATATAAAGCCAGTCAGCAAAATCAACACAATCATCATAACTATGGTCAGCTAGAAGCTCTAAAAAACTACCTTCAAGACTTTCCTGTTGCATTTCATGAAGGTCAAGCTGAGCATTTGCAGTTAAGCTAAGCTTATCTTGATTTGTAACAATAAGTTCAAAAGGCTTTAAGCGAATAAGGACTTTACGCAAATTTGTTCTAGCTTGCTTTTCACCACTGTTAGGCCAAAGCAAGCCCGCTAAAACCTGCCTTGTTGAACTGCCCTCTAAAGCCAAGTAAGCAAGCAAGCCTGCTGTTTTACGTTCCAAAGAAATACATTTATCATCAAGCTGAAGCTCTGTTTCACCCAAAAGCCGCAAAAGCATAAGCTAGCCTAGCAGGCAAAAACAAAAAAACCAAGATTAACCGAGTAAATACCAAGATTAACAGCCAGTCATAACACTAGAGCCTGTCTCTGAATCCATAAAGTAAGAGCAACTACCGTCACTACCCATATTGCCAAACGGCCCTCTGTCTAAATAACTATTGTTTTGACTTTGCATGACTGCTAGCAAATTAGCAATATAAGCACCCCCTTCAAAACCAATATTTCCTTGCGCATCTAACCAGTAGTAGCCTGGGTTTATAGGGCCAAAAAGATTACTCAAATAAGTCACTTCTTCAGGATGCAAAGCGCGACCGTTAAGCACAACTTGCGTTAATCCACCAGAAGCCTCAAACCTCAGCTCACCTAAAGGCAAGTTAGGTAACATTTGCCCTATACTTGGCCCCCCCAAATAACCCACCAAGCCTGATACAGGGTCATACCAGTACTCACCATCAGCAATACTGACCTGATAATAAAGCTCGAGTGCATGCACGTCTTCATCACTCAAGCGAATAGCATTTATGTTCACTTGGCGGCTACTTTGCGCAAATGACAAACAAAGCAAAACCGCTAAACTTAGACTTGAAATATGTTTCATAGTTAACTCCTTTACAATGACCTCAAGCATAAAAAAAGAGCTGTTCCTCAAGCGTTCCTCTTGCTTTTTTGCTGTTCTTCTGGCACAATTTGTCATGCGCTCAGTTACATGA
>CAYGTA010000118.1:0-11607 GCA_964352605.1 uncultured bacterium
GAACTAAACGGAAACGGTATTGTGATTAGATATAGTTCTAAAGAAATTGAGTAATCTTGACAATTCGTAATTCTAAAGGTAGTGTTTGCTAATATACTGCATACCGCATGTTGTATACAATTTGGAGTTTTTAGTGCAAATTATTTCAAGAAGCCCTACCTTAAGTGAGCAAGTTTACAATTTTATTCGTGATCAAATTATTCAAGGTGAGTATTTGCCAGGCAAGCAGCTTTCTGAAATTGAACTGGCTCAAGAACTCAAGGTTAGCCGAACGCCTGTCAGTATTGCTTTGAGTATTCTGGTTGAACGGGGCTTACTTGTTCAAAATACGGGCAAAATTTCAGTACCTCAACTCAATCTTAAAGATGTCATTGATTTATATGTTTGTCGTCTTGCCTTTGATGCTACTGCAACCAAGCTAGCCGCAGAATTTATTACCAAAAAAGAACTGAAGCAACTTGCAAAGCAACTGAAAGTCTGGGAAAACCCTGAAACAGGAGATGATCTTTACGCACTTTGGGTTGCTGACCTTAGTTTTCATGAGACGATTTATCAGGTTTCAAAGAATCAACATATGATTCGTTTTGCTCAAATTGCTACAGAATTAGCTTCGGTATATCGCCGCAATACTATTCGTCGTTTAAGTGAGGGAGATCAGCAACGCTCAAAAGAAGATGTGCGGATAGAGCATCAAATGATTTATGAGGCTCTTGCGCTGCGTGACGCTGAGGCGGCTGAGACTGCAGCTAAGCGCCATATTCAAAATGTCATTGATCATTTAACGCAAATGGAAGTCATTGATATGGGCTTTGGCAATGAATGAGGTAAAAGATGCTTCTAGAAAATAAAGTTGCAGTTGTTACAGGTGCATCATCTGGTATTGGCTTAGCAACTGCCAAGTGTTTTGCTCAAGTAGGAGCAAAAGTAGTCTTAGCAGATATAGATGAAAACGCAGGATTTGCTGCAGTTGAGGTTATTCAAGCGTCAGGTGGTCAAGCTCTATTTGTTAAGACAGATGTAAGTCAAGAAAACGAAGTTGAAGCACTCATAGCGATAGCTGAAAAAGAATTTGGTGGTCTAGATACCATCTTTAACAATGCAGGTATAGAGCAGCCTGTAACGCCATCAACAGATGTAACAGAAGACCTTTTTGACAGTGTCATAGGCGTAAATCTAAAAGGAACTTTCTTTGGCTGCAAGCATGCCATTCGTGCATTTAAGCGAAATGGCGGTGGCACCATAGTGAATAACAGTTCAGTTAGTGCCTTCGCCAATGTAGGCGGCAACATTTCTTACGCTGCCTCAAAAGGAGCAATCATGTCACTCACTCGAGTTTTAGCGATTGAGTATTCAAAAGATAATATTCGGGTGAATGCGATTTGTCCGGGTGTGATTGATACGGCTATGAATCAGCGTAACGCTGACTTAGCAACAAATCGAGCTGAGGTAGAAGAACGCTGGAAAACCATTACGCCACTTGGGCGTATGGGCACGCCAGAAGAAGTTGCACAAACGGTTCTTTACTTAGCGTCAGATATGTCTAGTTTTACGACAGGTGTTGGTTTACTTATTGACGGTGGCAGGGTGGCAACCTAATGAGGCGTTTAGATAACAAAGTTGCCATTGTGACAGGCGCAGCGCGTGGCATAGGGCGAGCTGTCATGAAACGCTACGCTGCGGAAGGCGCCATTGTTTTTGCAGCAGATGTTGTTAAAGACGAACTCGAGCGTGAAGTGAGTCTTTTAACTCAGCAGGGGTTTGCTGTTACGGCTGTGCCTACTAATTTGGCTGTTGAAGATGAAGTTGAAGCTTTAGCTGAGCAAGCATTAACTAAAGGAAAGGTGGATGTTCTTGCGAATGTGGCTGGCTTAATTGAAGAAAAACTACTTGAAGATACCACCAATGAAATCTGGAACCGCATTTTAAATGTAAATTTACGTGCACCTTTTTTACTGTGCCGCGCTGTTGCGCCTGCTATGAAAGCTGCACGAAGTGGCAGCATTATTAATGTGTCAAGTCGGGCTGGCAGTGAAGGGTTTGCAACAGAAACAGCGTATTGCGCTTCAAAATTTGGCCTTGAGGGCTTAAGCCGAGCGTTAAGCAAAGAACTCGAGTTGTTTAATATTGCGGTTAATACGCTTACGCCGGGTGCACCAACGCATACCGCTATGAGTGAAGTGACGTATAGCAAAGAAATGCGAAAAATCTGGAAGGAACCTGAAGAAATAGCTTCTGCATTTGTACATTTGGCACTGCAAACGCCACAAGGCATTCATGATCACTATGTCAATGCTTGGGACTTATCTGAGCAGCTTCGCAAGGAAGGCTGGGAACAGTGAAACACAACCGTTACTACGATTTTAATGAAATGACTCAAGAGCTTAAAGCACTTTCAGAGGCGCATCCTGAATTGTCAAAGCTATATTCGATTGGTCAGAGTTTTGCAGGGCGTGACGTTTGGGTCATGGAAATTACTAACCCTAAAACAGGTAGCGCTGAAAGCAAGCCTGCCTATTATTTAGATGCGCAAATTCACGCTGAGGAACACGCAACCTCATCGGTAGCGCTTTACACCATTTGGTATTTGTTGAGCAACTACGGTAAAGATGAAGAAGTCACGCGTTTACTTGATCAGCAAGTGTTTTACATTATTCCGCGCATTAATCCTGATGGTGCTGAACTATCTTTAAAAGAGCCTTATAACCGCTGGTGTGGTAATGGGCGTTTCTCACCCGATGAAATTCGTAAATCAGGCTTAATTGAACAAGACTTAAATGGGGATGGATTTATAGTGCGTATGCGCGTAAGCGACCCCAAAGGCGAATGGAAAAAAAGTGAGCAAGACCCACGCTTAATGGTGCAACGCGAACCCGGTGAAGAAGGCGGAGACTACTACCGCATATACCCTGAAGGCCTCATAAAAGATTTTGATGGGGTTCATGTGCCCATAGAAAAACCACAAGATGGCAATATGAACCGAAACTTCCCTGTGAACTGGCAAAGTGACAAGCTCGAGTATGGTGCGGGTGAATTGCCTTTATCAGAACCTGAAGCTAAAGCTTTAGCGCGTTTTATTCTTGATCATCCTAATATTGCGGGTATGTGTTCTTATCACACGCATGGGGGGGTTATTTTACGCCCGTCCATGACGCGTTACGACAAAGACATGTCCCCACGTGATTTAGGGCTTTACGAAGACCTTGGCAAGGTGGGCACAAAACTTACAGGCTACCCAACCATTTCAATTTATGAAGAGTTCACGCCAGATAAGTCAAAAGCTCGTCATGGTGGTCTTATGGACTGGACCTATGAACAAATGGGCATTATTAGTTTTGCGACTGAAATTTGGGATATTGAAACCCTTGCAGGTGTTGAAAAAGAAGCCTTTTACAATTTGCATCCACGCACCGAAGAAATAGAACTTAAAGTCTTGAATTGGGTTACGGAAAATGTCGGTGAAATGGGCTTTAGAGACTGGGAAAAGTTTGAGCATCCGCAGCTTGGTACCGTTGAAATTGGTGGGCTAGTTGACATTTGGGTATACCGAAACCCACCGCCCCAATTACTAGAAGAGCTCTGCCATAACAATATGCTGTTTAACTTGCGTCACGCTGCTGCTGCGCCCCGCGTTTTACTCGATGACGTGAGTATAGAAGCTTTAGGGGGTGACCTTTACAAAGTACGCGCAGTGGTATCAAACCACGGTTATTTACCTACAAACTTATCAGATGTCGCTATAGAAAATTTAGAAGCTGTAAGCGTAAAAGTAAAGCTCGAGCTTGTCAATGCTGAACTCATTATGAACCCAGCAGAGCTAGATTTGGGTCATTTGGCAGGCCGTAATGAACGTAAATATCCTTGGTCACCTTGGGGTCAAGTATGGTCAGCGGTTAGTAAGCCTGTTGAGTGGCTTGTCCGTGCCCAAGATGTTAGTTCAGCTAGCCTTAAAGTTCAGGCTATTTCACAAAAAGGAGGTTCGGATATGGTGGATGTGAGTTTGAAGGATCTTGCATGAATGAGGTTATTGACTACATAAGAAAGCATCAAGATGAAGCGGTGGCTGATCTGCAAACCTTGTTGCGTCAAAAAAGCATTTCTGCGCAAAACATTGGTTTAGAGCCTTGTGCCAGAATCTTGCGGGACCTCATTGTTAAAGATGGCATTACCGATACACAGATTTTACCGACTGAGGGCGGCCCTGAAGTTGTTGTTGCTAAAATCACCAATCCTAAAGCAACCAAAACCTTGCTTTGTTACGGTCACTATGATGTGCAACCCCCTGAACCCATTGAAAAGTGGCATAGTGACCCCTTTGCTGCAGACATAAAAGATGGCATTATTTATGCCAGAGGTGCAACAGATAATAAAAGTGGCTGCATGGCCTTTTTAAAAGCTGCCAAAGCTTACCTAAATACACGCGGTGCACCGCCTGTCAATCTAACCTTTTTATTTGAAGGGGAAGAAGAAATAGGCAGCCCACACTTAGAAGATTTTGTTTACAAACATAAAGACTTACTACAGTGTGACGCTTCTATTGGCTTAGATGGCGGGGTAAACCGAACCTCCTTAAAACCAGAAGTTCACCTTGGCATTAAAGCTATTCTTTATGTTGAACTACGCATAAAAGGACTCAGTACCGACATATGGTCAGGTCGCGCCCAAACCGTAAAAAGCCCAGTCTGGCGACTCATACAAGCACTCACCACCATATTTGATCAAGATACCGGTCAAGTAATTGTTGACGGTTGGTACGACGACTGGCTCGAGCCAGACGAAGATGACATGCATTTTTTACGCGAAGAAGCCAAAGCCTTTGACCGTGAAGAGTACATTCGTCAGTTAGGCGCAACGCATTTAAGCACCGAAGATGATTTAGAGCTTTTAAAACGCGCCCACTACGGAGCAAGCGCTAACATTTGCGGTTTACAAGCAGGCTACACAGGGGAAGGCTCAAAAACTATTGTGCCAGCTGAAGCCATGGCAAAGCTAGATTTTCGTTGCCCACCCAAACTCGAGCCTAGTGTTCAGTTTGAAAAACTAAAAGCGCATCTTATAAAGCATGGCTTTGATGATATTGAACTTATTTTGCATAATGCTCGTAAAAATCCTTATAAAACACCTGCGCGTGAAGCTATTAGTCAAGCTACCTTTCGGGCGGCCGAGCAGGTTTTTGGTACTCAGCCGGTTGTTCATGGGGTTTCTATTCAGGGCATCATTATGCTTGCCATACCGCATCCTGCTGTGCTTTCAGGCTTTGGTGCTCCTGACAATAATTTGCATGCACCTAACGAAAACATGCCAGTCGATCGTTTCATTCAAGGTATCGAATATGCTGCTGCTATTTTTGAGGAGTACGGAAAAGAAAGTTAAAAAATTAGATTCGCAAACTAACTTGAAAATTAAAACGTTCAGATTTAACAGTGCGTAAGCATTCAAAAAGAAAAAAGGAGGCTCAAAATGATAACAGGTGTAAAACATATTGCTATTGCAGTTGCAGACGCAGAGGAAGCCCTTAAACGCTACCAAGATATGCTAGGTGGTGGGGCAGACGCGGTGCTAAAAACATCTGATGTAACGCGGCAACGCTCAGCTGTGTTTATGGTGGGTGACGTGCAGTACCAGTTGGTTCAGTCGCTTGACCCTGATGGGCGCTACGCGCAACATGTTGCTGAACATGGTGAAAGCATTCATCACATTTGCTACACGGTAGATAACCTTAAAGAAACCATGCAAAATGCGGTTGCGAGAGGCGGGCGGATGCGTGAACAAAGCTGCCGTATTTCAAATGATAGTGAAGATATGGCTGCTTGGAACGCTAAAGTAAATGATAAAACGATTTGCAAAAACTGCGGCATTCAAGGCCGTTATGAGCATCCTGAAGGCTGGGTAGCTTTTTTAGAAGATGATGGTGTGCCCGGAGCAGGTGTTGAATTTATGCAAGTTTATAAACCCGAAGAAATTCCTGAAGCGTACCGAGAGGGCCCCCTTGACCTATAAAACAGAAACACAAGCAAGGCTGCCAAAATGGATTTAAGCGTTCCGCTATCAGCTCGAGCTCAGAAACTCATGCAGTTACCTAGAGAAGAATCTACTTTGCAACAAACAGTTCCAGAGCTAGCTCGCAAAGCTGCCATCGACGCGCTAGCAAGAGGCGAAACGCATTACACAGACAGACCCGGTATTTTACCGCTACGTCAACAAGTAGGCACCATGCTTAAGTCACGTTACGGCTTTCAAGCTGACCCTAATACCATTGTGATTAGTTGTGGAGATACCGAAGCACGCTTTGTAGCAGTGCAGTGCTTACTAAACGCCGGAGACGCCTTGCTTTGCTTAGAAAATACAGACTTACTTGAAGGTCCAGTTATCATGCGAGACGCTAAGCTTGTTAAAATTGACGAACCACTCGAGCGGGTCAAAGCGCTTTATGTAACGAGTGATACTAGTGAAGCTTTGCGAGAAGCATATTTAGAAAAAGCTATTGAGGAAAACTGGTGGGTCATTTTTGAAGTTGTGAGTGCCTCCAACTTTCACCCATGTCAAAAAGCTGAGCTGAAAGATAAAGTCATAACGATTGGTGCGCTTGCTAAAGAAGGTTTAGACAGTTGGCGTATTGGCTTTTTTCATGCGCCTAGTGGAGAAGCACCTGAACTAAGAAGTTTTAAACAAGCTTTGACGATTTGCACGACAAGCCTGTCACAATACGCTGCTTTAGGGCTTATGGAGGCGTCATGACAAGCCTAACTGAGATTCAAAAGTTAGATGGAACAGCTTTGCGTTACGCGCTCATGGAACTTGCTAAAGATATTCCTGATGCCATAGCTTTAGGGCGTGGTGACCCTGATATGGACACGCCAAAGCATATTGTTGATGCTGCAAATAAGGCCATGCGTTTAGAAACCTTGCCAATAATGCCAATAGCAGGTATGCCTGAACTGCGCGAAGCCATTGCAGTTAGAGCTAAAACAGATCATCACATAACTGTAACGGCTGATAATGTGCTGCTTACAACCGGAGGGCAAGAAGGGCTTTTTCTGATTATTAATGCCTTACTTGACGCGGGTGATGAAATATTAGTACCAGACCCACGCTATACCTCTTATGATCAAGCGATAGAGCATGCAGGTGGTGTTATGGTCTCTGTGCCCACTTACCCTGAAGATGCGTTTGATATTCGTATTGAAGAAATTGAAAAGCGTATCACTTCAAAAACTAAGGCTTTGCTGTTGGTTACACCAAGCAACCCAACAGGGGGCATTATTACCAAAGAAAGCGCGGAGGCCATTGCTAAATTAGCTGTTAAGCATAACTTCGTTGTCATTAGTGACGAGATTTACGGGAAGTTTGTTTACGAGCCGTTTGAGCACGTATCTATCGGCTCATTACCTGGCATGGCAGAACGCACCATTACGCTAAGCGGGTTTTCAAAAGCTTACGCCATGACCGGCTGGCGTATAGGCTATATCATTGCGCCAAGAAATGCCATTACAGCCATGACCGCCATAAAGCAAGCTACCACAGGGCCCGTAGCTGTGGTTAGTCAACATGCTGCCCTAGCCGCAGCAACAGGCAGCGAAGCTTGTATCGATGAGTTTAAAAAAATATACCTAGAACGCCGCACATTATTCGCCGCAGGGCTAGACGCTATGGGGCTAAGCTACAGTGAACCCCGTGGCGGTTTTTTCTTCTGGGCAGACAGCTCGAGTACAACCTTAAGAGCTTTAGAGCTTAGTTATCTGTTGTTGCAAGAAGCCAAAGTGCTTATCTTTCCGGGGACTGCTTTTGGTGAAAACTGGTCAGATTATTTACGCATTACGATTCTTCAACCCACTGATGTTTTAAAAGAAGCGGTTGAACGCATGGCGCCTGTTGTGAAGCGTTACGCTAAGGGTTGAGATGCACGAGCTTGAGCACTTAATTGCTGATCTGGTACGTATTCCTTCGCCTAACCCAGCTGGTGATACGAGGCAGATTGCAAGTTTTATTGCAGACTATTTAGCAGAAACATCTGCTGATATTAAAACACTTGCCCCTTCAGAAAAAGCTGAGGCTGAAAGTGTTATAGCAAGTTTAGGGCAGGGCAGCCCTGTCATTATGCTGCACGCACATATTGATACTGTGCCTATTGCAGCTGAAGAAGCAAAACACTGGTCTACAAACCCGTATGAACCCACCCTAAAAAATGGCAAGCTTTACGGTAAAGGCAGCATAGATGACAAAGCGCCCTTGGCCGCTATGATGTGGGCATTTAAAAAATTAGCAACAGAAGAGTTTCAAGGAACGCTAGTGCTGGTAGCCGCTGCTGAAGAAGAAACAGGTGGTCAGCTAGGTACACGCTGGCTTGCAGATGAAGGCCATTTACCAGAATGTGACTTGATAATAGTGGGTGAGCAAACCGATAATCGCATTGCCCTAGCGCACAAAGGTGTGATGCGTGCCACCATCACCACACAAGGAAAATCAGTCCACGCTACCAACCCAGATAGGGGAATAAACGCCATAACTGCCATGGCTCGAGTGACTTTGGCATTAGATCAGTATCATCAAGACTTAAAAAAACGTAAGCATCCTTTAGTGGGTAATCCAACTTGTAATGTAGGTACGATTCAGGGTGGTAGCACAGCAAACGCTGTGCCTGACAGTTGCAGTATTCGTATAGATAGACGCATGATTCCGCGTGAAGACCCTGAAGATGTGAAACAAGAGCTACGTAAGCTTATTGAATCTGTAGATGTATCACCTGCAGGCGTTGAGATTAGTGAGTTTCTTTTTTCAAGCTGGTTTGACTCACAGCTTAATAGTGAACAAGGCAAAGCTTTTCTTGAAACAGTAAGAGACTATAAAGACCCAGGCCCCATTGGATATTTACCCGGTAGCGATGCTAAACACCTTATGAAACTAGCCAAAGGCGACATGGTCATATTTGGCCCAGGTAGTTATGAAGTGGCTCATGCCTTTGACGAATACGTAGAACTCTCAGCTTTACATGAGTGTGAAGCGATAATCTCAAGTTTTCTAAAAACCCTAGCAAAGTAAGGAAGAAAAATGTCAAAAACACTTAATATCGGTAACATTAGTATAGAAGCAGGCGAAGTAAAGCGCGGCGGCATCCCTATAGGAAAAGACATGTACGGACTCGAGCGTCATATTCCTATCACGGTCTACAGAGGTGTAGAAGACGGGCCAACCCTATGGCTTAACGGCGCAACGCATGGAGATGAGCCTGAAGGTCCCTTTTCAATCTTTCTAGCCTGCAAGCAGCTTGACCCTAAAAAAATGAAGGGAACCGTAGTTGCTGTTCCTGTTATGAATGTAGAGGCGTTCACGGCTGGTACACGCGGTGATCCGCTTGATAGCTTTTCTTATGACATGAACCGTGCTTACCCCGGTAAAGTTGATGGCTACCCAACCGAGCGAGTTGCTTACGCGCATTGGCAAGCCATGAAAGATAATTGTGATTTGCAAATCGCTATTCACTCTGGGGGTGAACACTCATACTTAGCACACATGATTTTTGCTTCTGATAATGCTGTCAGCATGGAACTAGCCGCAGCTATGGGGCCACAGTGGTCACTTGTGTTTGCCAGTCCAACAGGTGGCGGAAACCCGAGTTCACAAATGGGTAATCTTGGTAAAGGTGGCATAACTGTTGAGCTGGGTGGCAACTGTCGTTTGCTAACAAGTGATTTTCATAATGTTGCTCAAGACTTAGCAAGTAGTTATTTAAACGTTATGAAACACTACAAGATGATTGCTGGTGACGCTGCTTACGCGCCAGAATGGCGACAAGGCTATCAAATAGCTCTACTAGCACCCGAAACAGGCATGTTTGTTGGTAATGCTGAGTTGCCTTTTGAAACAGAGATTGAAGAAGGAACCGTCTTAGGTGAAATTTACAACTTGTATGGTGATGTCATAGCCGAAGTCAAAGCACCTAAAAAAGGCGTTGTCTTTGGACTACGCTCAAGAGCCTCCATCTTAGAAGGACAATGGTGCTGCTTTTTTGGTGTGGTAGAACAAACCGTTGATAACCTAATACCAAAATAAAGATGCATGAAAATCTAAAATGAATCAACTAGCCCACCCGGCAGCCCTGAAAACACTCACAAGCTGTTTTGCGCTTCAAAAAGGCGATCAGTTTTTATTTATTAGTGATGGTCAAAAACAAACTCTAGAAACCGCATTTAGAGAAGCTTGTAAGCAACTCGAGCTTTCCTTTAGTGCTTACGTTCTAGAGGCTGAAGATAGCTACGAACCCCCTAGCTATTTAGAAGCGCTACTTAATCAGGCAACTGCTGCGCTCATTGCAACACGGCGTTCTTACACGCATAGTGACGCAGTTCGGCAAGCTCGAGCTAAAGGACTCAGGGTTGCAACGTCACCGGGCATTAGCGAAGCTAAGCTTATTACGGGCTTAGCTGCTGATTACGCACACATTGCACGTAGTGCTCGGTTATTGGCAAGTCAATTAGAGCAAGCTAGCCATGTGAAGGTAAGCAGCCCCTCGGGTACTGATTTAAGCTTTAAGATAGCTCAGCAAAAGGGTTTTGCCGAAACAGGTCTCTACACAAGCCCTGGCAATGTCGGTAACTTACCAGCTGGCGAAGCGTCTTGTGGGGTTGACGAAGGAACAGCTGAAGGACAAATAGTGGTTAATGGTAGCTACCCTAAACTAGGCAAATTAGCTTCACCCTTGCTCCTTACAGTTAAAAAGGGTCGTATTGTTGATGTATCAGGTGAGCAAGCTCAGGCTTTCTTAAGTAGTTTAGATGAGCAAGCACTTGAAGCCCGCGACTTAGCTGAATTAGGCATTGGGCTTAATAGCTCTTTTGGCTTAACTGGAGATACGCTGTTAGATGAAAAAGTTGCTGGAACATTGCACTTCGGATTTGGTAACAATGTCAGCTTTGGCGGCTCTAATGCTGTGCCTTATCATGCTGATGCGGTTGTTACAGATGCTGACCTTTACTTAGACGCTAAACAGATTCAGATAAAAGATTTTTCGTAGCGCTTAATTTGAGCATTGCCTAAGTTTTAAGCAGAAAGTTTAAAAGAGATTTAGACCCAATAGTTCAAAAGCTAAAGAGTAGGTGGACCTAATGCAAACCATAGCTAGCCAATTTGACTTACAAGGCCAAGTCATGTTTTTACCAACCGATAATCAGCAAAAAATTATTGACTTTTATGAAGGCATTCTAGGACTCGAGTTAGTTCGTGATCAAACTCTTTGTCGTATTTACAAAACAGGCCCTTCAAGCTATCTTGGTTTTTGTGATCGTGGCTACAGCATTCCTACAGATTACCGTGTGGTTATTACGCTACTGATAGATGATGTTGATGGCGTTTATAAACTACTCAAAGATCAAGGTGTTGTAACTGAAAGTGTGCCAGCATTAAGCGAGCGTTTTAATGTTTATCAGTTTTTTGTTAAAGACCCTAATGGGTATTTGCTTGAAATACAAAGGTTTATGGAGCCGTTAGCTTAAACCAATTAATGCAGTGTTTTTTGCTATGAGAAAAATCAGGGAGTGATTAGGGCAAGCTCGATAGATAGCTTGCCCTAATCTTATACTAAGCTGAATTATAAATGTCGCACTGCTTTATAAT
>CAYGTA010000119.1:0-11488 GCA_964352605.1 uncultured bacterium
CCAAAGTAAGGGTTGCGTTCAAAAACATAACGCTCATCAGCTAAGTAGCTAGTAGGAACCCAAGGGCCAGCCCAAACGGTTTCGCTAACGTCAATTTCTGTACCCCAAGCTGCTTTAAGGGCTTCTGCGCCACCGTCACGGTAAACAGTACCTAAGACATGGTCAGGGGCAGGCCAAGTAGCCACCGTTGCGATGGCTTCACGGTCAGCTTTAGGAAAGGTAAAACGAAGACTTAGGTCGCCTGTTTTTTCAAGAACGATCAAATCTTCACCAACAAACCAGTCAGATGCACGTGGAGAGCCTACTTCTTCATCTATAATTGCTGTGTAGTAAAATAACCAGTCATCAGCGGTTATTGCTTCGCCGTCACTCCACTTAAGACCGTCACGAATTTGAACATCGACAGTTAAACCGTCGGCAGATTGCTCAAAAGACTCAGCCGCAAAAGGAATCCATTGGCGTGTTGCAGGGTCACGGGTAATAAGAGCTACACTGTAAAAAGAGCGATCAAAAATAACATCTTGCTCACCTGTCACGAAAGGGTTAAAGGTGCGTGAGCCACTAAGTGCTGCTAAGGTGGCTACACCGCCTGATTGTGAAGCAGCAGCATCTGCACGCCAGCTATCTAAATGAACAAACGGTTGAGCTAAGCCTAAAGAAGCTACAGCTAAAACCAAACTCAGGACTATTTTTTTCATATTACCTCCATAAGGTGTCCTTAAATTTTCTGATCTAATCTTAAGACTAGATCTATTCATAAGTAAGCAAAAAAGCCACAGTTTTACACTGGGTTTACTTTTGTTTACTCATGAGTAGGGTATATACTACTACCTACCTTACCTAAAAGGTATCATTTTGCCCCACTAGGGTCAATGAAAGGCAGCTTACAAACAGTTCATAGTAAACCTAAAAAACACTCATAAAACGCTAAAAAAGCCCTACAAAAGACCAAACTATAAAAAAACTGACACCCAAAAGGTGTCAGAATTCAAATTTTAAAAGCCTAAACGTTATCTAGGAATAATATTTAAAGCAATAGCTAATAAACCCCAAACAATACCTAAAACAATAGTTAAACGATGCAAACCACCTGCAGTGCCGCCACCAGTGGTACTAAAATCGCCACCGCCACCGCCATCAAGACCGCCACCAAGACCGCCACCATTTTTAGGTTCCTGCATAAGAATAATGGCTGTAAGTAACAAACAAAGTAAAATAAAAACAACTAAAACCAAATAAAAGAGCATGTTTCCTCCGGCACAAAAAATGTGCATGATTATTAAGTGTGGTGCCGAAGGCGGGACTCGAACCCGCACGGTTTTATCCACTCGAGTTTGAGTCGAGCGCGTCTACCAGTTCCGCCACTTCGGCGCAGCATGGCATGATAGCAAGGAACGGGGGCTTGGTCAACAGGTTTTTAGGCTTTGTTGTGTTTTGGGGGCTTTAGTGGCTTGCTAAGCTGTTATGCTTTAAGCTTATGAGAGCTACTGTTGTTCAATTTCCAGGGTCTAACTGTGATGATGATGCTAGGTATGTGCTAGAAGATTTGCTTAAAGCGAAGGTCAGTATGTTGTGGCATCAGGAGAAAAGCTTAGCTGAAACTGATCTAGTTGTTTTGCCAGGTGGGTTTAGCTATGGTGATTACTTGCGGAGTGGCGCTATGGCAGCCCTAAGCCCCATCATTCCTGATATAAAGCGTTTTGCTTACAGGGGCGGGTTTGTGCTAGGTATTTGCAACGGCTTTCAAATTTTAACGGAAGCGCAACTTTTAGAAGGTCAGCTCGCCAGAAGACCTCAGCTGAGTTACATCTGTGACACGGTGCAGCTAAGAGTGGAAAACACAAACACAGCCTTTACGCGAGACTACAAAAAAGGCCAAGTTTTAAGCATCCCCATAGCCCATAATGATGGCAGATACTACGCAGATGAAGAAACCCTAGCAAAGCTCGAGCGTAACAATCAGATTGTGTTTCGTTATTGTGATGCTTCGGGTAAGCTAGCAGATAGTGCAAATCCTAACGGCAGTGCGCAGCATATTGCGGGCATTATGAATGAAGCGGGTAATGTTTTAGGCATGATGCCTCATCCTGAAAGGGCTTCTGAAGACTTACTTGGGTCTAAAGATGGACTAGCTTTGTTTGAGTCACTGCTTAAACACGCTAAAGCTGTACTTAGCTAAACAGGGCTAAACTAAGTTGCCTACATCAATAATAAGTTGCCTACATCAATAAATAGAAGAGAATAGATAAAGGTCGCCACATGTTTAAGGTAGCGACACGAGGTAAGTTCAAGCTGGGATGCTAAAAAAGGGTAACCATGAGTTTATTTATAGCTTGCGATATTGACCATACCTTACTAAATGATAAAGGTGAACTACTCGCTGAAAATATAGAAGCACTAGACAAAGCTCGAGCTTTAGGAGGTACGGTTGTTTTGTCTACTGCGCGAAGTTACGCGGGGGCAAAACCCATTCTTGATGCCCTTGATTTAGATACCCCTATGGTTGTAAGTAACGGAACCCTTGTTTGTGCAGCTGACGGCTTAGTCTTAAAAGCCTATGCTATTCAGCAAGAAGTGGCTAAGCAAGTGGCTGACTTATATAAAGAAACACCACACCACTGGAGTTTTAGAACCGCTGAAACTGCCTACATTCATCCTGAATTCCAAACAGAAAACTCACCCTTTGCAGATAAAAAGCACTATAAACCCACTGACCCAGCGCAGCTTGAAGACCTAACTCAAGGCTACGCAAGTCTAATAACGGCAAGCTTATTTGGCATAGGCATACGCTCTTTTTACGATAGGCACAGTTGGGAAAATATGAACCTAGTCGCAGACTTTTACCCACCCAGTCACTACACCCACCTAGAAACCATGAGCACCATGTGCCAAACTGCCAACAAAGGCAACGCCGTAGCCTGGTTAAGAAACTACTTAGGCTTAAAAGATGCACTCACCATATGCCTTGGTGACAGCCCTGCAGACGCCACCATGTTCCCCTTAGGTATAGGTGTGGCACCTGCAAATGCAGCTGAACAAGTCAAAACCAAAGCCCACTGGGTAGCACCCCACTGCGACCACGCAAGTGTCGCAGCAGCACTCGAGCGTTTTGTGTTTAAAGAACTCGCAGTAAATTAAAAAACAAGCTTTAGCTCGAGTTTGGGTACTGTTTGCAGTTTTGGTTTGGTTTTGCCTAGCTTATTTTTGGTATAACTTTGCAAGTGATGAGTTCTAAGAGCTTGCGTGCGCAAGCGGCCACGTTTGGCCTAAGTTTAGAAGAGTTTGATTCCGTTATTTCTATTTTGAATCGCGAGCCTAATGTGCTTGAGGCATCTATGTTTGGTGCCTTATGGAGTGAGCATTGTGGCTATAAAAATTCCCGCCCTTTATTAAAGCGCTTACCAACCAAAGGTGAGCAAGTGTTGCAAGGCCCTGGTGAAAATGCTGGGGTGGTTGATATTGGTGAGGGTTACGCGGTAGCTTTCAAAATGGAGAGTCATAATCACCCGAGTGCAGTTGAGCCTGTTCAAGGTGCCGCGACGGGTGTGGGTGGCATTTTGAGAGATATTTTTGCTATGGGTGCTAGACCTGTAGCGGTGCTTGACTCATTACGTTTTGGCCTTTTAGATAATGACCGTACCCGTTACTTACTTAATGGCGTGGTACACGGTATTTCCCTTTATGGTAACGCGATTGGTGTGCCTACTGTGGGTGGCGAAATTGTTTTTCATCCTTGTTATCAAGAAAACCCCTTAGTTAACGTGATGGCAGTTGGCTATATGAAGCATGAAGATTTGCAAAGTGGCACAGTAGGCGAAGTGGGGAACAGGCTGATTTATGTGGGTTCTAAAACAGGGCGAGATGGCTTAGGTGGCGCTGTGTTTGCCTCTGCTGATCTTTCTGACGCATCTAATGAAGATAGGCCTGCCGTGCAAGTGGGTGACCCTTTCATGGAAAAACTCTTGCTAGAAGCGTGCCTTGAAGCTATTGCTGAAGATTTGGTGATTGGCGTGCAAGATATGGGCGCTGCGGGTATAACCAGTAGTGTTGCTGAAATGGCTTACAGGGCAGGTAAAGGCATTGACTTTTTTGTTGATAAAGTGCCACGCCGTGAAGAAGGTATGAGCCCTATGGAAGTCATGCTGTCTGAATCTCAAGAACGTATGGTGCTGACAGCTAGACCCGGTAAAGAAGCTGAGCTTTTAGCTTTGCTTGCCAAATGGGAACTTGACGCAGTTGAAGTAGGCGAAGTGGCTGAGCACGGCATGTTTCGTATTATTGAAGAGGGCAGCGTTGTGGGGGATATGCCTATTGAAGCGCTTAATGAAGCACCCACCTATACCCGTGAAGGCATTGAAAGCGAAGAAGTCAAAGCCAAACGTGAAGCTGCTATTGACATTGATATACCAAAAGACTTGGGAGCTGTTTTACTAAAGTTACTTTCAAGCCCCACCATTGCGAGTAAAAAGCCTGTGTTTGAACAATATGACCACCAAGTTATGACCAATACAGTGGTTTTGCCCGGTCAAGCAGATGCCGCTGTGTTACGAGTGAAGGGTAGCAATAAAGGCGTTGCTGCAACCACAGACTGCAACCCTCGTTATTGCCACCTCATGCCTAAACGAGGTGCCATGATAGCGGTTGCTGAAGCTGCCAGAAACCTAAGTAGTGTAGGCGCAACCCCCTTAGCCATAACAGATAATCTTAATTTTGGTAACCCTACACGCTCAGATGTCTACTATGAGCTAGAGCAAGCCGTTGAAGGTCTAAGTGAGGCATGTTTGGCGCTCAATACACCTGTAACAGGCGGAAACGTTAGCCTGTACAACCAATACAAATCAGGAGACAAACTCGTAGCCATTCACCCAACCCCAACGGTGGGTATGGTTGGTGTACTACCCGATATAACTAAGCGTGCAACCCTAGACTTAAAACGAGAAGGCGATACCCTCATTTTATTAGGTGAAAATACAGCTGAACTAGGCGCAAGTGAATATCTATTTATAGAACACCAATTAGAAATAGGCTACCCACCCGAACTCGATTTAAATAAAGAGAAAAATGTTCAACAAGCAGCACAAAAACTCATCCAAACAGGACTTTGTGACACCGCGCATGACTGCTCAGAAGGCGGCCTAGCCGTCGCGCTCGCTGAAATGGTCATAGCATGTCAAAAAGGCATAACAATCACTCTTAAAGATGCCATGCGTGCCGACGCACTCTTATTTGGTGAAGCCCAATCACGCATTATTTTAAGCATAGCTTCAGAAAAACTAGAAGACGTTACAAAACACCTACACGACACGCCTCACAGCATTATTGGCGAAGTACGAGGTAACACATTTCAGCTAAAGCACCCTCAAGGAAAGCTCGAGCTTTCCTTAGCTGAATTAACAGAAAGCTTTACAAGGCCCCTAAAGGAGGCACTCTCATGAGTATGGAGCACTATGATTTAGATAAACCTCGTGAAGAGTGCGGTATCTTTGCGGTGCACGTTACCGAAGAAACCGATGTAGCCTCACTTTGCCATGTGGGTATTTTTGCCCTGCAACACCGTGGTCAAGAATCATGCGGAATTTGCGTAGCAAATGGCGAAGATATTCGTATAGAGAAAGACATGGGCTTAGTATCAGAAGTTTTTACTGAAGAACGCATAGACAAACTGCGCTTCAAAGGTGTAAGAACAGGCATAGGCCACACACGCTACTCCACCACAGGGTCATCTCTACGTTTTAACGCACAACCCTTAACAGTGCGCTCAAACAAAGGCCTTATAGCTTTAGCACACAACGGCAACTTTACCAACGCTAAAACCATAAGAAACGAAATGCTCGAGTCTGGCGCAGTTTTTCAAACCACAAATGATTCAGAAGTCATGATTAACCTTATTGCCCGCTACAGCAAAATGACGCTAGAAGACGCCACCGCGCAAGTCATGAAAGAACTCGAGGGTGGCTTTGCAGTGGTACTCATGGACAAAAATCAAGTCGTAGGGCTAAGAGACGCTAACGGAGTCAGACCCCTAGTGATAGGACAACTCGAGCATGGTTACGCGCTTGCTTCTGAACCTGCTGCGCTGCATGTTATTGGTGCGAGTTTTTTAAGGGATGTAAAGCCGGGTGAGCTGGTGGTTATAGATGATAATGGTTTGCATAGTCGTCAAGTTTTAAAACCAAACCCCACGCCTTGCGCCTTTGAATGGATTTATTTTGCGCGTTCAGATGCCAGCTTAGATGGCTCAGATGTGTACGCTTCAAGAATTCATATGGGTGAAATACTAGCCCAAGAAGCACCGGTAGAAGCTGATGTTGTGGTTGGTGTACCTGAATCAGGCTTGCCAGCAGCCATAGGCTACGCAAGGGCATCGGGTATTCCTTATGACATGGGTCTTTACAAGTCACCCTATGCAGGTCGTACGTTTATTAATCCTAATCAGCGTTTAAGAGATCAAAAAGTAAAACTTAAACTAGCCCCAACAGGCGCAGTTAAAGGCAAGCGCGTTATTTTAGTAGATGATTCTATTGTGCGGGGTACGACCTCAGGCCGAATAGTGCAACTCTTAAGAGAAGCCGGTGCAACAGAAGTTCACTTTCGCGTTTCAAGCCCACCTATTAAGTACCCTTGTTATTACGGTATTGACACTGCAGCTCGTAAAGAACTTGCAGCAGCAAGTATGACGGTTGCGGAAATAGCCAAAAAAATAGGTGCAGATTCTCTACATTATATTTCTGAAGAAGGCTTAGCCCAAGCCATAGGCTTAGAAAGCACTTGCTTAGCTTGTTTTAACGGCTTTTACCCAGCAGGTCATCCGGGCGAAGAAGTCAGTAAAGACATTGAAGAAATGGTTTTAGGTTAAAGTTCAGAAACTAAGCTTTGCACTGCACGCATAACTTGTTTATAAACAAGAGAAGTCTCTTGAGAAGATGCCTTTGCAGCTATAACAAAAGCTAAATAATAGGGTGTGCTAGCAATTTTTTGCGCAACAATTCGCTCTGTTTTGCTGGTACTTGTAAATTGAATAGACTCTGTTTTATCGGGTAAAACTGAGTGCAACCGCCTGCAAGCTCGCCAGACTTCAGCTGAGTGCATACCCATACGACTAATGCTGGCATCAATAGCTTTATAGCGAGCAACCACAGCGCCATTGCCACTATGCCCAATATAGGCCAACCAAATATCAGTATTAGCCTGACAGTGCTCTTCTAACATACGACCTAGTGTTTCTTCTTGAACCATTGGCTAAGCATACCTGAAAAGCAAGCTAAGAGATACAAAAAAATACGCTTTACCTTAATGCTCTAAATAGCTATAGTAATAAAGATAGTAATAACACTCTAGTTTTCAGGATAATAAAACAAAGCTTCAATGCTCTTTGTTCGGGCTATAAACAGAATGACTACAGCAAGTAACAAACTGCCTAAGCATACCTGCAATGTGCTTTTATTTCTTACTTAACACCAAACGAACAAACGCTAAAAGCCTAGGAAAGCGGTGCCAACGCTTTCTATCTAAACCCACCCTATAAGCCCACTCGAGTCCTATTTTTCTAGTCCAGAGGGGGGTTCGTTTGACTTCACCTGAGAGTACATCTAGCGTGCCACCTACACCCATCATGACTTTGCTGTTTAATCTGTGTTTGTTTTTAAACAAGAAGAGTTCTTGCCCTTCACCTAGAGCGGCGAGTAGAAGATCGGCATTACTACTTGCTATAAGACGACAAACATCATCTGCATTTTGCTTATCAAAATAACCATGATGAACACCAGCAACGCTTGTGCCGTAGCGTTTACTAGCCTCTTGCGAAGCGCGCTCAGCCACACCCTCTTTGGCACCTAAAAAAAAGACACGCAAGTCACTCGAGCCTAACTCTAAAAGCTTCATAGTGAGTTCAACGCCTGCAACACGTTCAGGTAAAGCATGACCAAACTGCTTAGCTGCCCAGACCACGCCAACACCATCTGCTACTGTGAGACTCGCTGCTTGTAAAGCTTGTTTCAAATCACTTGAATGTTCAGCCTGAACAATAATTTCAGGATTAAGTGTGACTACTAGCTGAGCTTCTTTTGTTTCTTGAGTTAACTGTTTTTGACCACGACAAAGCTCAAGGCAGACTTTAACCGCTTCCTCTAAACTTATAACTGCAAGCTGGTAATCTAAAACAGAAACGGTTTTTAACATGCTTTAAGCACTTTGACTTGTAAAGCTATAAAGCGTA
Source organism: uncultured bacterium (assembly GCA_964352605.1). GTDB lineage: Bacteria > Deinococcota > Deinococci > Deinococcales > Trueperaceae > JAHEBB01. Next base: position 8,216 of record CAYGTA010000119.1, read on the forward strand.
CCAAACTCATCAATAACAATATTACTTAATTCGGGAACATGAGCCGTCTGATCAATAAGACTCGCCATAGCCAAGTCATCCTGAGCGCCCATTTTACGTAAAAAATAACCAGCACTCGAGTACCACAGGGCTTCTAGCGGGTCAGGAAAGGCACGCCCTAAACTCATGCTTAAACGTGCTGCACCTTCCAGTTTTACATTAGAGTTTAGTTTCTTAAATTTGCTAGCAAAATAGCCTGCTGCTACCGTATCATCTAAATCTTCTTGATCCCAAAGGCCACAACCTACTAAGTAAATATTGTTTTTTGCTAACGCTAGTGCTCGCTCAACAACCGCGTGACTATTGTAAAAAGAACCCAATAAAAGATGCTTGGCATTTTCAAGTAAAGGTAGTTTCTTAGGTGCATTTTCAGATACTAGAACCGCGTGACCTGAAAAACGAATATCAGCCAGCTCACTAGGCGAATTACCATAGTTAAAACCTTCAGGAGGCAAACCATTACGTTCACCTAAAAGCAAAGCACCTGTATCTGCAGCAAACTGCCGTGCAAGCTTTAATTTTGTTGAAATGTGCAACTCTTCAAGACCATTATCAAATAACAAAGGTGCAACAGTAGAGCTTCTTAAGACATCAATCAAAATAACAACATCATCATAAGGAGGTTTAGGTAGCAAATCAACACGAACATTCATACGTCATTCCTTAATCATTTGTTCAATATGCTTTGTTAATACAAAACAAATTGCAAGCTAGGAAAGTAAACAAACGTTACTCGAATAGTAAGTAAAACTAGATAATCAGAACTTTAAGCCTTAATGCAAAAAGTTGAGCAAATACTATCATGTGAAAGCAAATTCAGTTAGTAATACTTTGCCTTAAAAATTTAAAGAGAGCATGGTAGAACACGAACAGTCGTGACGGCACGCGGTAATCTGAGTTGTGGCAGCAAACATACCTCCCCTAAGTTTTGAAGCAAGCTACCAACAAGGCAAGCTAACAGATTTCTTTGCACTCGAGCCTAATGACACAAACGCTGCGCTTAAGCTAGATAGACCTATTAAACGCAACGCACTTGTAGACGCCTTAAAGCTATTTGCAAGCAAACACCAAGCACCCAAAGAAGTCTTTGCGCAGCTTGAATTACTGGCTAAAGAAAACACTAGAGCGGTTGTGACAGGTCAGCAAACAGGTCTTTTGCTAGGCCCAACCTACTCACTTTCTAAAGCTGTTACTGCTATGAATTTAGCAAAAGAACTCACAACAGAAGATAAAGCTGTGGTACCTATATTCTGGCTAGCCAGCCAAGACCATGATACCGAAGAAATAGACCACGCTTACCTTTTAGATTTTAAAGAACAACTGCATTACTTAAACGTAGACTTACCCAAAGATACCCCCGCAGCACGCATAAGCATGAAACAAGAATGGCTCGAGTCTGTAACTGCGAGCATTCAAGAAGCAGATTTTCAGCCTGTTTTTAAGCAGGAAGTTCTTGACTTACTCACCTCTACAGCAGCCAACGCAGACAGCTACACAGATTGGTTTGCTGCTATTATGTTTCAACTTTTAGGCAAGCACGGTCTAATTATTATTGACCCCATGCAGCTTGAAATTGCAGCCTTATTTAAACCTATCTTTAAGCAAGAATTAGAACACCCCAGCGCCTCGGTAGATGCCGTGAATGACGCAGCCAAGCGTTTGAAAAGCATGGGGTTTGAACCTCAGCTTGGTAGGGGCGAAAATGCAACAAATCTTTTTCTAGAAACAAAAACTGCTGATGGCTTTAAGCGAGAACTCTTAAGGTTTGATGGCAAAACCTTCTTTACAGAAAATGAAACCTACACAAAAGAAGAACTCTTTGAAAAACTCGAGCTTGACCCGCGTTGCTTAACACCTGCTGCTGGTTTTAGACCCATTACGCAAGATTTTATTTTACCAACCGTTGTGCTTGTGGGTGGCCCTGGCGAGCTAAAGTACATAGCGCAACTTAAAGGTGTTTATGAGCACCATAAGGTCGCCATGCCCATTATTTGGTCAAGAGCAACCATGACAGTGTTTGAGCCACCTGTAAGCCGAATGATGGATAAATTTGGATTAAGCCTAGAAGACCTAAAAAGCTTTGAACAAAAAAAGCAAGACATACTCTTAAACTTGCATGGTCACGCGGATAGTTTTAACACAACCCTAAGCACGCTAGATGAAGCTATTCAAAAGCTAATAACTGAAGTTCGAAGTATAGACCCAAGCCTAGAAGGCAGCATTGTAAAAGGTGAAAGCTACTTAAGTAAAACCATAGACATCCTAAAAACCAAAACAGCTAAAGCCCTAACAAATCAAGACACAAGCTATACACAACAATTTGAGCGTTTAGAGAAGCAACTCTTCCCCAATGGAACGCCACAAGAACGTATAATTAGCCCCTTTAGCTTGTTTCTGAAATTTGGTATCGACCCAGTCATTAAAGCCTTCTTAAAGATGCCACCCCAAGGCGACCATGAGATAAGGATTTGAGCTAGCAACAAGGCAAAGGCTAGAAGATAAACGCTCAACGCCCATTGCTACAAACGCCATGTCACTCTCACTTATACATGACTTAGAAACCGCATTACAAGAAACCCAAAGCTGCGCTATTTGCTGGCTCGAGCAGCGCCAAGTCACTCGCTACCTAACAGGCGTATCAAATGATGGCGTAAACAACATTCCTCTAAGAATGCGCCTAGCCAAAAAAGGTGGCTACTGCTCAGAACACAGTGAACAATTCGTAAAGGTCTCCCAACCCCTATCAAGTGCCATACTGCTAGAAAGCTTCTTAAAACAAAAACTCGAGCGTGCAGCTAGGGGTAAAAAGGCTATTCAGATTGACTGTGAAGCTTGCGAAATAAAAATAGATAATCGTAAGAGTTACGCTAAAAGCATTCAAAGAACCATTAAGCAAAGCCATATTCAAGACTTACTTTTAAAGGCTCAGTTGTGCACTACTCATATTCAACTCGTAGCCCAGCGAGCACCAGTCTTTTTTACGTATCAGCTTACGGCTCAGCATGATGAACTCATGCAAAATCTAGCTGAATTTATACGCAAATACGACTACCGTGTTGTGAATAAAGAGCAGCATAGTCAAGCAGAGAAAGAAAGCATTAAAACCGCCTTAGCACTTTTAAAAGATGATTGAACATTCGTTTTAATTTGATGCTTAAGTGAAGTGAGGGATTAGCAATGAATGCAGGAAACTAGAGAAGATAAATGAGTTTTATAGCATTTCCACGAATGGTT
>CAYGTA010000120.1:0-11439 GCA_964352605.1 uncultured bacterium
CCGAGTCCCCCACCCGTCAGAACCGCTCCCAGAGTCCACTCTCACGCGGATCTGGCGAGGGCAAGAGATTCGGGTTGAGGTGATTGCGGATGGGTTCGAGTGGAACGGAGTGAGCTACCGAAGCCTCTCGGCGGTGGCGCGAGCGGTCACCGGGGCCCACTGGAACGGCAGACTGTTCTTCGGCCTTTCCAAGCGTTCGCGAAAGAAGCCGAGCTAGTGCCCCGAACCTCGATCCGAGTCGCGGCATACTGTCGACAATCGGTCGCAGGCAATCTGGAGTTCTCATCCGTCGACGCTCAGCGCCTTGCGATCGCTTCGTACACCCAGAGTCAGGCGGGTGCGGGCTGGATCCTCCTCGAGGAACCCTACGACGACGAGGGATTCTCGGGGGGGAATACGAATCGTCCGGCCTATCAACGTCTTACCCAGGATGTCGAGGCAGGGAAGGTCGACGTCGTCGCGGTCTATTCCATCGACCGCCTGAGTCGATCGATCGCGGATTTCGCACAGGTGGTTCAGTTCTTCGACCGGCATGGGGTCAGCTTTGTCTCGGTGACCCAGGCGTTCGACACCTCAACCCCGCACGGGCAACTCACCTTGAACGTGCTGATGAGTTTCGCTCAGTTTGAGCGCCAGATGATCTCGCAGCGCACTCGCGACAAGATGGCGGCGACCAGAAGGCGAGGCCAGTACACGGGTGGCAAGCCGGTACTTGGGTATCGGCTCGCAGAGAAGAAACTCGTCGTCGACCACCCAGAAGCGGACCGCGTTCGAGAGACGTACGGGCTGTTCCTCGATCTTCGATGCGTTGCCCACCTCACCGCGGAGCTCAATCGTCGAGGCTGGAAGACCAAACCCTACAAAGCGAAGAATGGGAGGGACTCGGGGGGCAATGAGTTTGATCGAGGAACGGTCCGGCGAATTCTCAGGAACCCGATCTACATCGGACGTGTGTTCTATGGAGGAGAGCTTCACGAGGGAGCGCACGACGCGATCGTAGACGAACAGTGCTGGCAGCGGGTGCAGGCGATCCTCGATGATCAGTACCGGCCACACCGGCCGCATCGACAATGTCACGCGCCTCTGCGCGGCATCCTCTACTGTTCTCGTTGCGATCAGCCCTTCGAAGCGGTGCACACCCTGAAGGGCAACCGGAGGTATGACTACTACCAGTGCGTCACTCGAAAGAAACGCGATGCCAAGGCATGTCCCCATGGCCGGGTTCCAGCTCAGAAAATCGACCGCTTCGTTGTTGCGGAATTGTGCAGGATTGGACAGGACCCGGAACTCACCTCTGAGGTCACGCAGTCGTTGAGGAACCCCTCGAGCGAGAAGGCGCTCTGCCGCATCCTGGGGCGTTTCGAATTCCTGTGGAGCACCACGGACCATGACAAGCGGTCGTCGTTGCTCCGGCTGCTGATCAAGAGGGTGAAGCTTGACGGAGAGTCAGGAGAGCTCGAAATCTTCTTCTGCCAGAAGGGCATCGCGGCGTTCGAGGAGTCTGCACCATGATGGTGCACCGGAGCCGCCTGCCCAAAGATGAGTTCCGAAGAGAGTCGCTCCTTCAACCATCGTCACGGTTGGCACAGATGCTCGCCCTCGCCCATCTCATTGAGGATCGAATCCAGTGCGGTGAGGTGTCCTCCTACTCAGAGGCCGCGCGCAATCTCAATGTAACTCGAGCACGGGTGTCTCAGATCTTGAGGCTGCTCGGGCTCGCGGCTCCGATCCAAGAGGCGATCCTGATGGGTACGAGCAACGCGACGGAACGACGAGTGCGCGCGATTTGTCAGTTACCCTCATGGGAGGACCAACTTGCCGAGTGGGTGACCCTCTGAATCCGATGCCCCACTTCCCGAGCCCGCTGAGCAAGGGACCGAGTATCTGGAGGTGATTGGGTTGCCAAGCGGACTACCGTACGAGGTCCGTCCTCAATTATCTGGAGCAAGGCTGAGGGGCCAGTATGGAGGGGGGAATGTTGCGAGTTTTTCGCGTAGGAAGCTCCCAAGACGTGGTGACGTTCTCGACCCTCAAGCTCACCGCTCACCATCACATAGCGCATTACGATCTCCCTTGGCAGCTGTCACGTCGCTCTTCGACTTCGATGGTCACGTGGAAGTCCCCCTCTTTCCCAATCCTCTCGCGAACTCTGTTCTTCACTTCTTGTGTGTTGTCCAAGTCTTCAACAACAACATGGCAAGAGAGGACATGATGCTCCCCATCCAACGACCAGGCGTGCATGTCGTGCACGCCCTGGACACGGTCCAGGTCTTCAAGGGCTTTTCTTAGATCGTCGAGGTCCAGACCCGTTGGTACCTGCTGTAGAAACATTCCGACGGTCTTGGCCAGGTTGCGGAACACATTCCACATCACGAAGAGCGCAATTCCAATCGCCAAGGCTGGGTCGATCCAGACCCAATCGAAAGCAAGAATGAGCAATGACCCCACGAGAACTGCGGCCCATCCAAGGACGTCCTCGAGAAGATGCCAGGTGAGCATACGCTCGTTGTGCGTTCCACCTCGGGATAAGTACCAAGCTGCGAAGCCGTTGACTCCGAGACCAAAAACCGCCAGTCCGAGCATGGCCCAGCCATGTGGCTCGCTCGGCTCAAAGAAGCGCTTCCCCGCAGTCACGATGACAAACACCGATCCCACGAGGACAACAGTGGCAGTGATCAGCGCTGAGAGGGCGGACATTCGCCGATACCCATAGCTGAATCGCTTGTCGGGTTTTCTCTCGGCGTGCTTCTCTAGAAGGAGAGCGACGCCAAGGCTTATCGTATCTCCAAGATCGTGGACCGCATCGGCCACAATTGCGACGCTGCCAACTAGCGCTCCACCAACTCCCTCGAGGATCGTGAAGCACAGATTCAAGAGGAAAGCTGCGCGCACCCGATCTGGAGCGCCCCTGTGATGATGCTCGTGTGCGCTCACCTATTCTCGGTCCTCGTGCTCTCCTACATGGTAGTTGATGCGCACCTCCACGCCGTCCTGTTGACGAGGTAGGGTGGCCGCGAAGGAGGCAGTTCGAAACCGACGGCGGAAGCCCCGATTCGGTAAGAGCTTGGCCGTCGTACTTGCCACGTAGGAGCCGTCGCTCGACATCATGACGACATCGAGATGCCCCCTCGGGCGCAAAGTCGAGGACCTGCGGCCGCTGACCCTGCCCGATACCCGCCATATTTCACCGGTATCACGGACCTTCGCATGAAGTATGCGCCAGGAATCATCCGCGCCGTGGCTGACGCGCACTTGCCCGCTCCGCACGAGGTCTGGCCCCATGGCAACGCAGCCACCGAGCATCGCGGCGATCGCTACGATCGCTACGATGCTCGTGATGGCCACGCACCACTTTCGGTGCTTCACGCGAAACCGTTCGACAGCAGGTTAGTGGTCATGGTCATGTTCCAGTTCTGGGTTGTAGACCTTTCCCCCGATCTCAAGCGTAATCCTTCCTTCTGGCTCACTCTTCAGAGCGGCATCGGTCACTGCAAACACCGACGCTTTTGACCCCGTACGACCCTGTGGTTTGGTGGCGATGACTCTAGGACCTGAATCGGTACTCAGTTTCAATTGTGGGGGTTTCGAAATCGGTAGCGGAGTCTTTCCATCGGGGCCGAGCACGTGAAGCGTGAGCGTGCCAGCGTCCTCATCGTGCAAGATCTCAAGGTGCGCGACGTGAGAGCCTACTTCGAGAAGGTGGCCCCCATTCGGCCCCTCTTCCGCATGACCATTGGTCTCCGCAGACTCGTTGTGCTCGTCTCCTCCTTCGCTGCCGCAACCTGTGGGCAGCGTGGCCGCGAGCAGCGACGCAATAAGGACCCAAGTCTTCATTCTTCTACCTCGAATTTCTGTCTAGGCGTCGGCATCAGCCAACGCTGGTTGTAGAGGTTCCTTAGCTTCTTCCGGTTCCGGAATCAGTTGCTCTCGGATGTGCGCGAGGTCCTCCTTCTGACTCTTTACTGCCGTCAAGCGCTCGGCCTCGACGCGGCAGAAGCGCCAAAACAGCCCAGGCATCACAAGGAAATCTAGGAGCGTATTCGTTACAAGACCACCAATAATCACTGTGGCTACCGGATAGAGTAGTTCGCGACCGGGCTGGTCCGCGGCAAGTGCCAGGGGAACAAGCCCTATGCCGCTCGTGAGTGCGGTCATCAGAACGGGCACTACTCTCTCTTGCCCGGCACGTACCAACATCTCCAGGGAGAAGCTCTCCCCTTCCTCGCGCAGCAGATGCATATAGTGATCGACCAAGAGAATGGCATTACGCGCCGCGATGCCGAGTAGTGCAATGAATCCGACTAAGGTGGCAACCGACATCACCTGTCCACTGAGTACGACGTAAGCGCCGGCTCCAATGAACGCGATAGGGCGCGTCAGTAGGACGAGCAGTGCAAGCTTGATGGACTTGAAGTGCATATACAAAATCAGCACCATCAACAGAAGGGAAACCGCGCTTAGCGTCATGATGAGCCGCGTGGCTTCTTGCTGTGCCTCAAACTGCCCGCTGATACGAATCGCGTATCCTGGGAGTGCGGAGAGTTTCTCCCGAATCGGCTCGAGAGCCTTCTCGACATCACCCACAACTTCTCCGAGAGAGCGCCCTCCAACGTTGTGCTGTACCACGATCCGGCGTTGGACATTCTCACGATTAATATTGTTGGGGGTCGTCGACACCCGAACGTCCGCCACGTCACCAATCCGCGTGAGGGAGTTGTCCCCTGTACGGAGATAGAGCCCAGCCAATTGCTCCAGGTTCTGCCGGTCTTCTTCCTCAAGTAGGACCTTGATCGGATAGGACATCTGCCCCACCTGTAGGCGCGAAACTTCCTGGCCTCCCATTGCAAGCTCCACCGTCTCGGCCAACGCGGCGACGTCAACGCCCAAGCGGGAGAGCTCGGTCCGTCGCGGCTTTACCTCGACTTGGCTGATGAGCACTTGGGGCTCTGTGTACAAGTCCCGCACGCCAGAGATGTTGCGCACCTTGGCTTCGACTTGTGCTGCGGTGTCCCTCAAGACGTCAAGGTCGGGGCCAGAAATCTTGATGGCCACTTGTGCGGTGACGCCCGAAAGCAAGGCACTCAAGAGGTGTGCTAACGGTTGCTCCGTGGAAGTTGCCACCCCGGGGAACTCATGAGAGAGCCGTTCTCGAATCTCCTCGATGACTTCTTCACGTGACCGTTCCGAGGCGGGGTCAAAGTTCACGATGGCTTCACTTACACTGACGGGCATTGCATGCTCATCGCCAGGAGCCCGACCTGTACGCCGTGCTACCGACAGCACACCATCGACGTCCCGCACCAGCTCTTCCAAGCGCCGGCCAAAGCGCGCAGAGGTCTCCAAACTGGAATCCGGAGGCAAGACAACGTTGACCTGCGCCGTACCCTCATTGAAGGGAGGAAGAAATGTGGATCCGGTGGTCATCACGAAAGCGGCAACCAGTATTAATGCCGCCACGCACAACGCAACGATGCGCTCCGTGTGGCGGGCGCTGAATCGGACGCCCCAAGCTGCCGCGGTGCGCAGTTTCGAAACCAGCCAGCCGCCGTAATTGTCATCTGCCTCTGCTCTGGGGCGGCGGCCCAGGAGGTAGTAGCAGAGCACAGGCGTGACAGTGAGGGCCACGAGTAGGGATGCGAACACACTCACAATGTAGGCGAGGCCGATCGGCGCAAAGAGCCGGCCCTCGATTCCGCTCAAGAAGAACAGTGGAAGGTAGACGACAGTCACCAGAAACGTGCCGTACATGACAGGCTTACGAATCTCACTCGAAGCCAGGAATATCACCCAGAGAGTGGGCTCCGGTTGCTTGCGTCCTGTGTTTTCGTGGAGTCGCCGGTAGACATTCTCGACATCGACGATTGCGTCGTCCACGAGCGTACCAATTGCGACCGCCAAGCCGCCCAGTGTCATTGTGTTGATCGTCAAGCCGAACGCCTGAAACACGAGCGTGGCGATGGCGACGGAGAGCGGTATGGCGGAGAGAGTAATGAAGGTGGTTCGGAAGTTGAGCAGAAAGAGGAAGAGAATCACGACAACTAGAATGGCACCGTCCCGGACGGCTTCGAGGACGTTATCGATCGCCCGCTCAATGAAGGCGGCTTGCTGAAACAGCGTGGGGTCAACCACAACGTCCGCGGGTAACTCCCTCTGGATCAGCTCCAGCTCTTTGTTGACGCGCTCGGTAAGAGCGAGGGTGTCTACTCCAGGCTGTTTCATGATCACCATGATGACCCCTGGGCCCGCATCGATGCCCGCGTCACCAGTAGGAATGGCCGCAGGTCCGAAAACGACTTCCGCAACATCTTCGAGGCGGATCGGCCGGGTCGGGTGCTGCCGGATCACCGCGCTCATGAGCTCCTCAGGGTTCTCGAGAAGCCCTGAGACTGCGACGAGCGGACCCTTAGCCCCCATGTTCAAGAAGCCTCCGGCAACATTCACGTTTGAATTGCGCGTTGCCTGTGCGACCTCTTGTAGGGTGACATCAAAAGCCCGCAGCTTGTCCGCGTCTACAACGACTTGGAGCTCCGTCGGTTGACCGCCAATGGTGATGATCTGCGCTATGCCAGAGAGTGAGAGGATTCGCGGGCGGATGTCCTTGTCTATCGTGCGCCGCAGCGAGAGAATGTCAGTCTCTCCTGTTGGGCTCTGGAAACCGACCATCTGCACCTGCCCCATGATGCTGCTGATTGGGGCAAGCATGGGCTGCACACCGGGTGGAAGATTGCCGACTGCAAGCTGGAGCTTCTCCGCAACGATTTGACGGTCTAGGTAAATATCGGTGCCCCAGTCGAACTCAATGTAGACCACAGAGAGTCCGAGACCGCTGGCCGACCGCACGCGGAAGACCCCGGTCGCACCATTCATCACCTGCTCGATAGGCCAAGTGACGAGGCGTTCTACGTCCTCCGGCACCATTCCGTGCGCCTCTGTTAGAATCGTGACAACGGGGCGATTCAGATCGGGCAGAACGTCAATGGGCATTCGCGCGGCTTCGTACAAGCCATATCCACCAAGGAGCAAGGCTGCGAGCAACACCATGGCGCGATTGCGAAGGGCTGCGGCGATGATTCGATTCAACATCTGGCGTCCCTTCGTTTAGTGATTATGCCCAGCGTGGGCATCCGGAGCGTCGCTGTCCTTCATCGACAAGCCCAGCTCGAAAGCTCCGGCTTGCACAACCAGGTCCCCTGGAAAAAGCGCGACTTCTTTCGATACCGGCACGACAACGACTTCGTGGTCTTGGTAGACCACAACAATAGGCACCGACTTGAAAGTCTCTCCGTCTTGAAGAAAGACGACCTTGTTGGGCCCATCATCGGTGACAGCCGCAGCGGGGAACACGTACACATTCTCAAGCTTGGCTATTGGAATATTCAGCAGATAGCGAAGCCCCTCGCGGAGGTCCCAAGTGCGAGACTTCTTTCCATTCGCTCCACGGATTTCCGATTGGACACGGTTCGCAACTGGAACAAAGGCTACCGTGCCCTCGTTATCGAGAGACCGCTCGATGAAACCTATCGTGAGGTCCTCGAATACTGGTCCCGCACCTTTGATCAGCGGCTTTGCTACGATGGCGTGGCCCGCTTTCGCTGCGGCGAGCACCGCGGAAACCTCACCACCGACCGGTTCAGTCCGAAAGAGTAGACTCCTTGGATCGCCAAGCATGAGCAAGGGCTCACCTGCAGTGACCCTCGCGCCGCGCTTGGTCAGAACCGCAAGCACATCCCAAGAGCCACCATCGGAAAGACTTGGCGCGACCACGCGCACCACGGGTTCAAATGCATTCAGTGCGTGAAGCCGCTGGAGGTCCTCGACGGTGTGCCCCTGTTGCAGCAAGACACCGAATTCGAGAAAGTGCTCGGCGACTTCCGGCATGGATACCCAGGCAGTGAACTTGGGGGTAGCGAGTCCGCTTGCCGCTAACTCCGCTACTGTCGCGGTTACCCACGGCAAGACGCGAAGTGATTCCGGTAGCGATTCGCTGAGCCGCTGCGCTTGGATGGGCCACAAGCCGTTGCGAGCCAAGGCACGCTGCCAGGATTCTTCGTTGAACTCTGGTAGCGGTGCGCCCTCCTCCACGCTTGCGATCTGGGTCTCGGTCAGGCCATGCTTGCTGAGTTCTAGACGTGCTTGTTGGTGGGCCTTCTCCGCACGCGCAAACTGGTAGCGCAGGTCGATAGCACGTTGCCTCGGTATTACAGGCAGCTCTCTTCCACCCACTGAGCCGGTGTACTGTTCGACTCGCTCGAGCTCTGTTTTTGCGATGCGTACTTCCTCTGCAGCCGTGCGAAGTTCCAAGACTGTCTCATGAAGACGCTCTTGCGCGGGGCGGAGAATGTCCGCGGTCAGTGTTAGCTGGGGTCGGGGCAACGGGTCACGAACCAGAGTGACCACCGTTTCTCCAGGTGACACAACGGTTCCGCGTGCGACCTCAATGCTCTCCACGCGGCCACCAATCGGTGCGAAGACCGGTTGCTCCGTTTCCGGCGTGTCCACGGTTACCGCAGCGATCGAAACTGTACGAAAGAAGGTCGTCGGTTGCACAGCCTCCGTGCGAACGCCGAAACTGACCAGCGTGGCTGCCGGTAGGCTTGCTACGGGGTCGCCTTCTTGGGTGGCTGCATTGTCTGTGGAGCGGCTCGCCCAGCCTCCGGAGACAACCGCGCCGAAAACCGCACCTACGAGGGCAAAAACAACGGCGGTACCAGCTAGGTCCCACCGGTTCTTCGTGCGTTCTGTCATTATTGGTGGTCTCCATCTGGTTGTTCGGAATCGTTGATGAGTTCGTTGGGTGGAGCGGTTTCTCCCCCATCGGGGTCAGACTGGAACTGAACCAGAGGAAAACCGACGGCTAGTTCGAGTTCGGACCAAGCGGTGTACTCGGCAAGCTGTGCTTCCAAGACTTCAACTTGCACTTCGCGAAAGCTACGCTCTGCATCGAGAACCTGCAGTCCCCCAGTTGAGCCTGCAGCGAGAGACACACGAGCGATTTCAACGTTGTTCTCTGCAACCGGAAGCACTTCCTCCCGGAGGACAACGGAGCGTTCCGCTGTCAGCGACACTGTCACAAGGGCACGCTCAACCGAAGTGAGAACGCGATGCGATTCGCTCTCATAGCGAGTGCGTAGTTCGTCCCGTCGCTTTCGCGCCTGGGCAATTGCCTGCTGATTGCGGTCGAAGATTGGTAGCTCGATGCCCAGAGTGAGTCCCAGCACAGTCTTGCGATCACCAGTTTCGCCTCCGAGCGAGGGTCCAATTCTCAGGTCTGGATACTGCCTCGTGATCTCGAGGTGAAGCGAGCGCTCTGCCACCTCGTAGTCTGCTCGCAGACGGAAGAGCTGCGGGTTCTCCCGTACAAGAAGATCGTACAGATGGCCGAGCTCTGGAACTTCTGTCGGGAGCTGCGGGAGGGCAATGGGTTGCTGAGCAATTAGAAACCGCGACGGGCTAATCGCGACGAGTGCTGAAAGACTCGAAGCTGCCTCTGCAGTATCTAAACGCGCCTGAAGTAGTCGGCCGCGCTCGCGAGCGTTTTCAAGCTGAAAGAGGGAGACATCGAGTGCTGTCGCCGTTCCGGCTGCGACCAGCTCCGTACTGGCGGAAAGAGAGACCTGCGTCGACTCGAGAAGAGCCTGGCGCACCAACTCGCGCTGTCGGGATATCGCAAGTCGTAGGAGAGTCGAGCGAAGCTCCAGGTAGAGTTCCCTGAAGGTCGCCAGAGCATCTACACGCGCCGTTTCCGCCAGAGCTGCGTTGAGATCGTCCTGGCGAGCGAGTCTACCACTGAGCGGAATCGTGAGACTCAGGCTGCCAAATGGAACGACTTTGTTGACGTCGACGTCGCTTCCGAAGCCAAACTCCGGACCGATTTCTATGCCTGGATTGGGCCAAGGTGTGGCGATTCCAGCTCTAGCCAACGCCGTATGATATGCCGCGATGACCTCGCGCACTCGCGGCCCACGGGTTCGCAGCCACTCGGCTGCCTCAGCGAGCGTAAGCGAACCGGTCGCCGTCGAGTCCAGGAGACGCTCCTCAGAGAGCGCCCCTATCACCTCAACGGGTAGTGGAGCTGGCTCGTAACTCTGCGTCGCACACGACGTCAGCGACATTGCCAAGGCGACGAGGAGTCCCACGACGGACCGAGATGTATGACGAGATCCCGCAACTGCGGAGGGATTTTTCAAGTCCACTTCTTTCTCCAGAGTTCCCTACGATGACGTCTTCGGAAGTGAAGACTGGCCAACAGGTATCTCGGGAGAAATCAGATAATGAGGACGATGACTTGCTTGGAGAGAAGCCATTGGTCAGGAAGGAGTAGTGCGGACAGCACCTGGGGACCAACGCGCTTAAATGTTCCAGGAAGGAGAACGTTTTGTGGCAGCCAGGCCTGTACCTCGACTTCGTCAGAAGTCGGCACTGAGAACTTAGTGAGGCCATGATCTCGAACTAGGGTGGGAGCCTCGAACTGCAGGTCACTACACGGCGCGTGCTGTTGACCCGGAGCCTCAGCTCCCCCCGCTTGACCAGCGTCATCGCACGGACACTCTTCGCCCGTCTCGGCAGCACCGAAGGCGAAATGACCATCGGCCCCAATGCACAACGATACCCCACCCGCAGGAAGCAGGGAGGTGAGCGCTATCACAAGAAGTGAGCACCAGGTCGTAGTGTGTAGGGCCAGGTTCCGTGTGTTCATGGTATGAGTCTATGTATCGGCGTTTCCGTGGTCAAGCTTGACTTCGATTCTGAAAATGCAGCTGCGTTCACTCAAAGTTTCCCGCCGCGCGACAACTTCGGAGACTATTCCGCACAGCAATTCTCCGCTCTGGCGCCCTCAAGACCTTCGCGAACCAGCCACGGAACCATGAAAAGGGCTGCGACGGGGTCTGCCCACCACCAACCCAACGTCGCGTTTGCCAAGAGCCCTCCGAGGAGTGCCACCGTGAGGAGTGAGCACGCTAGTGTCTCCAGGGCCTCAGCCCGGAGCGCTTTGCTTCCGATCCGATGCGCCAGTCTCAGTTTGGCCCAGGATACCAACGGCATCAGCACCAGGGACAGAATTCCAAGGACGATTCCGACCCAGCTTTCGTCGGGGGCGTCTCGCCGAAAGAGGGTCAGACCTGCCTGAGTCACAACGTAGAAGGCGAGCGCCAAGAACGTGTATCCAACAACCCTCTGCGCGATCTTTTCGCGATGCTCCGCGTCGTGGGTTGCACGTAGACGCCACAGCAGCACTCCGGCTGCGACGCACTCGATTCCACTGTCTAGGCCGAACGCAACGAGCGCTACGCTACCCACCGCTGTGCCGCTCCAGACAGCGACGATACCTTCAACCACATTGTAGGCAGCCGTAACTCCGACGAGCCAGAAGGCTCTGCGGAGTAGGCGCGGTGCCTCCTCGCCCGTGACGGTCGACTCCTCAACCTGTGTCATCGTTTT
>CAYGTA010000121.1:0-11404 GCA_964352605.1 uncultured bacterium
CCAAACCAGATTACAGAATTTACCTTTGTTGATGAAATTGAGAAATGCTAGATAAACGTATTTCTACCAACGAAACGTAAAGCATGTAAGGCATAAGAGAGCACAAACACGCTAGAATGCGTGTATGTTAAAGAAATATTCCCATTTAATTTGGTTACTTCCGATAATAGTCGCTAGTTTATTAGGTATTTTGCTTATGCTCATAATTGATGGGCGTATGGCTGCTAATTCAAATATACTCCATAGCGCTCAAGCTGCTGTTGAAACCATGCATGAAGCCACAACAGACGCTGTTGCAAGTGTTCAAGAGAATGCTGCAGAGCTAGGCGAAGCTGTGCAAAACACTGCTGAAAACGCTGCTGAAGCTGCGCAAGATCTAGGTGAAGCAGCAGTAGATACCGCCGAAACAGTTATTGAATCTGTAACAAATGCTGTTACATCAACTAATGAGGCAAGTGAAAGTGCAGCAGCATCAACGGAAGTTAATTTTGATTTGGGCACATCTTTCACCAACACCCTAAACGCAAGCGTTCAGGCTGTATCTTCGATTCAAACCGTAGAACAAGCTCAAGCTGCTCAAGCAACCTTAAATAATGCCACCAAGCAACTAGTGAGTTATGCAACAGTCATGCAATTTTTACCTTCAGAGAATCAAGCGACATTAAAAGACCTAGCTAGTCAGGCAAGCGAAAGTTTAGCCACAGCCTTCGAGCAAGCAAATGCCGTAAAAGGTGTTCCCGCCGTTCTAGAAGCCACTCAAAAACAATTCACAGAAGCACTTCAAGCACTCGAGTAAAGCCTAGCTCTAAATAAAAGCTATAGCAGATTCATTTATACCTGCTATAGCTTTTGCCATTTATAAAGCGCTGCTGCAACCCAAGTGGGTTTAGGGCTGTTGTAAAGCTCAGAAGCATCTGAATAAGTTAAATCAATAACCTTACCCTTCATATTTCCTCGCAAGTACCTAAAGACCTGACCGGCATCTCGCGCATCACTTTTTGCAGTTACACAATGCTGGTTATACCCCCAATAATCACCAGTCTCCAATATACCAATGCCTTCATCAAGAACCTCTTTAGCCCGAGCTAAACCTTGCACATTAGGCTCAAAACTATTTTCAGGTCTGTCGCCATAACCAATACCATGATGAAAAGCATCCGCGGTAGAAACAATGGCAGCACCTTCACATAAGTCTTGTAACTCACTTATACGCGGTAAAAGCTCAGGCTTACCCCCTGCAAGATAAGGAAAAACCTCAAGCATTTCAGGCGGATGCGTTAGGCCTCTTCGTTTCACTTCAGCATTCCAAAAGTGACGCCAGCTCATAGGCGCATGATCCCCCGTCCATTCAATACGCTCTCCAAAACCTTCACCCTGAATGCCCCAAAATTCAAAATCACTAGGCTCTGCACCAGAAGCAACAGCCTGCCTAGCGTCCTCCATAGCTTGACTAAAAGCATGTAATACACTAATAAAGACCACGCGCTTCAAGCCACAATCAAGCGCAGCATGAACACAAGCAGCAATCTGATAGCCACATTCAGCCACAGCCGCATGAGGAAAAACCAAAACGCCCCCCTGCTGAAGCGTAGCTGCTAAACCATGCTGAGACGCCAAAAGCCTACCTCGCTCGAGCCGCTCTTGCGTTCCTTTTTTGCCTAAATCTTGGTGCTCTTTGCTGTAAAGTGCAATGATATCTTTTTGAAGTTGATCTCTGTCTAAAGCCATAAGCCTAAGTATATGCTTATAGTTATCTTAAAATAAACATGGATACAAAATAAAACGTTAAAGGTACCGCAAAAATGATACTGTCTATGCGGTCAAGCATGCCACCATGCCCCGGCATGAAAGAACCTGTATCTTTTACGCCAGCCCAGCGTTTAATAAGAGATTCAAATAAGTCACCAAGTTGAGCGCTACAAGAAGCCAAAATGCTAAATAATATAGCGTCAAAAAGATCAATGTTGACTCCGTAATTAAGTTTCATGTAGAGCAGTAAACTAGTCACAACAATGATAGCTAAACCCAAACCACCCAAAGCACCTTCAACTGTTTTGTTAGGGCTAATATTAGGTGCCAGCTTGGTTTTTCCAAACAAACGCCCAAAGGTATAAGCACCAACATCGGTAGCAATAATAGCTAACATAGGCAGAAGCAAATACCAAAAACCTAAGTTGCCGTCTGGCGTGTAGCGCAAAGTAATTACATAACCCAACATCCACGGAATATACAAATAGCCAAAGAAACTAAAAATAGCAGCAAACATACTGTTATCATTTGGTCTAATAACTTCTAGAGTAACCAAATAAAAGACGACAATCCCAATAAGCGCTTCACGCCAACTAACCCCCAAGATAAAAGGCTGCACACCCGGAAAAGAAACAGGAAGAGAAGCAGGCAAAGTAAGCAAAGCTGCCACCCAAATACTTCGCTTTCTAATAGGAATACCCTTACGCTTCATAATCTGCGTATATTCCTCAATAGCAACAATCGTCACAAAAATATAGGTCGGAATAAGCAGTGGTAAACCCACCCAAATTACAAGCAAAATACTAAAAAAAGCAGTAAAGCCAAAAATAAGACGCTTAACAAGACTAGACACGTAGCCAAAGTATAGCAAAAGCTCGAGCTTTTAAACGCCGACTTAAGTTAAAAGACGAATGATTTTTCTTGCGAAGGGTAGGTTTGAACTTTGAAAAATCAACAACCTATATTTGCTGATACGCCTGTTCAATACAAGCCACAATTCGTTTAAGCTGAGCCATAGATTTTTTAAGACTCTATTAACCCGAGCTGTGGGAGTACGCTCAAGTGTTTTCAGTTTTATGGCTCGATTAAATCAGTTTAGGATTAGCGTATTTCAAAAAAAATTATGAGTGTAAGGCAAACACACGCTAGCGATGATTATAGAGGTAGTTTAAAACGATTTGCAGTTCTAAGAAACATTGCAGCAGTGACAGAGTTGCTTAGTTTTGACTACCCTATAGCGGCTTTCAAGTAAAACACAGCATCAACTTAGTTCATCTGTTTTTACTCAGCTAGTTCGACAATTAAAACGCTTGCATTGTTTTAATTGCAAAAGGCTATAGCATTTATAAAAAAATTCTGGTGCATTTTGCACCAGAATTGAAGCTTTAATTTAAGGGGCTAAACGGCTAAGATATCTGTTTCTTTTGCCTTAACTCGCTCGTCAATAACCTTGACAAAATCATCTGTCATTTTTTGAATTTCAGCTTCACCAGCTCTAACGTCATCTTCGGTGAGCATATTTTCTTTTTCCATCATATCAAGCTCATCATTGGCATCACGACGAATGTTGCGAATAGCTATTTTTGCCTCTTCGGCCATGTTTTTAACAGAGCGAACTAAATCGCGTCTACGCTCATCATTTAGGGGTGGCACACTTATAAAAACATTATCCCCCTGATTATTAGGGTTAAACCCTAAGTCACTCTCACGAATTGCTTTTTCAATATCAGCAATGATGGATTTGTCAAAAGGTGTAATCACTAAAGTTCTTGGGTCAGGACTAGACACGCTCGCCACTTGATTAAGAGGCATGGTGGCACCATAGTAATCAAGAGAAATACGGTTGAGTACAGCTGGGTTTGCTCGACCTGTTCTTACAGCACCAATGTTTAATTCAAAGGCTTCAATGGATTTTGCCATGCGCTCTTTGGTTTCTTTAAATACAGTTTGCATGAAGTAACCTCCGGTTTACGTGGTAAATAGGCTCATCAAAATAGAAATAGCATCAAACCTATTTAGAAGCACTGCTTCGACTGTCTATGATTGGGCAATGCCTTTATTAAAATCTATTTTATCATTAATTTACAGCTTGAGCATACAATACTGCCCCACTAAGTTTAAATAAAAGACAGAGCAAATAAAATGTAAATAGCCAATAATGACTGGTTCTACAAAACTAAACTAGCTCTGATATTGTGTCACGGCTAATATGCGTACCGACTTTTTCACCATCAAGAAGCTTGGCTAAGTTACCTGCATTAAAAATATTAAATACAACAACAGGCATACCTTTATCCATACATAAGCTTAAAGCAGTTGCGTCCATGACTTTAAGTTGCTGGTTTAATGCATCCATAAAGCTTAGTTCCTTATAGAGCTTAGCATCAGGATTAGTCTTAGGATCAGCAGTATAAACACCCTCAATGTCGTTCTTAGCCATGAGCAGATAATCAGCTTCAATTTCTAAAGACCTAAGCGCACCTGCAGTATCGGTCGTAAAAAAAGGATTACCCGTGCCGCCCCCAAAAATGACAACACGCCCCTTTTCTAAATGTCTCAATGCACGCCGTCTAATATAAGGTTCAGCAATTTCTTTAACCTCAATAGAAGTCTGCACTCGAGTTTGAACACCTAATTGCTCTAAGGCATCTTGTAATACTACACTGTTCATGATGGTGCCGAGCATGCCGACATAGTCAGCTGTTGCTGGGTCCATGCCAACGCCTTGTTGTGCGCCACGCCAAAAGTTGCCTCCACCAATGACTACTGCTACTTGAACGCCGCGGCTATTAGCCGCGGCGATCTCTTTAGCGAGTGATTGAATGGCTTCAGGAGCAACCCCAAATCCTGTTCCTCCAGCAAGAAACTCACCAGAGAGTTTGAGAAGCACTCGCTTCATACTCATTCTCCGATTGCAATACGGTAAAAACTACCAATTTGAATGTTTTCACCAATAGTAGCGATTGCTTCTTTAATAAGCTGCTCAACAGTTTGCTTGTCGTCTTTAATGTAGGCTTGCTCTAAAAGGCAAATTTCACTGTAAAATTTACCAATTCGGCCTTCGACGATTTTTTCAGCGACATTAGCTGGTTTACCCTCTTCTTCTGCTTGTTTGGCTAAGACAGCTTTTTCAGCATTTACAACGTCTTCGGGTACATCTTCACGAGACTTATATTGAGGGTTTGCCATTGCAATATGAATTGCAATGTTTTTGGCAAGCTCTTGAAAAGAATCGTTACGAGCAACAAAATCCGTTTCGCAGTTAAGCTCTACTAAGGTTGCAATTTTACCATTATGGTGAAGATAGCTTCCTACAAAGCCTTCACCAGCGGCACGGTCTGCTTTTTTTGAAGCTTTAGCAATGCCACGCTCACGAAGTAAAGCAGCTGCTTTTTCTATGTCACCATCTGTTTCATCTAATGTTTTTTTGACATCAGAAATACCAGCACCGGTCATTGCGCGTAATTTTTTTATGTCATCCATCGTTACAGGCATAATAAATCTCCTTTTAAGTAATTTAGATTATTTAGAGCCTAATCTTCGTCAGCTTTAGCTGGAGTTTCGGCTGGAACTTCTTCGGTAGCAACTGCTTCGGCAGCAACTGGTTCTGTAGCAACTGGTTCTGTAGCAACATCAGAGTCTGCCGCACGTTTTGCTGCCTCGGTAATAAGTTGCTCAGATGCAGAAAGAGGTGTAGGCAGTGTTGCGCGATCCTCTGTTACTTCTGCTGTTGCTTCTGGTGCTACTTCAGCACCGCCACGTAGTTCAACCACAAGGTCAGAAAGACGAGCAGTCACTAACTGAATTGAACGAATTGCATCATCATTGCCAGGGATAATGTGATCAAGAACATCAGGGTCAGAGTCGGTATCTGCAAGTGCAACAACAGGAATACCTAGTTTGTTGGCTTCTTTAACTGCAATAAATTCTTTTGCAGGATCAATGATGAAGAGAACATCTGGCATACGCGTCATTGACTTGATGCCACCCAGATAACGTGATAAGCGCTGCATTTCTTTACCTAAATCAATCTGCTCTTTTTTCGTATAACGCCGAATAGACTCATCTTCAAACATGCGTTCTAAATCTTTAAGACGATTTACGCGACCTGTAATAGTTTTGAAGTTAGTAAGCATGCCACCTAGCCAACGCTCATTAATAAAAGGCATACCGCAACGTTTTGCTTCTGCAGCTAAGATTTCTTGAGCTTGCTTTTTTGTACCAACAAACAAAATGGTGCCGCCGCTGACTATGGTGTCACGTAAAAAATTAAAAGCTTTTTCAGATTCGACCATTGTCTTTTGAAGGTCAATAATGAAAATGCCATTACGTTCACCGTAGATGTAACGTTTCATTTTAGGATTCCAGTTTTTGGTCTCATGACCAAAATGCACACCGGCTTCCAATAGTTGTTTCATTCCGAGGTAAGACATGTTTTCTCCTGAGGCGAGACGTTCGAGGTGAAGATATGATTTGATTACCTTGCGAATATTAAGTAGACATCTCGCTGCTACTTAAATCAGGCAAACGCTACAGTATATACAAACAGACCCTATTGTTTGGTGACTTATGCAACTAAACTTTACGACTAAGAACGCCTAAGAAGGTGATTAGCAACTCAACCGCAAGATATGATTAGGACACTCGAGTTTCAAGTCAATACTTATTGCAGTTCCAAGCAACATTGCAGCAGCGACTGAGTTGCTTTGTTTTTACCCCCCTAGCATTCAGATAGTCTAGGTTCAGGGTTCGCACGAATGCTTTTATGATGCAAACATTCGTGGAAACGCTATTATTACAAAGTTCAGTACTTGTTACTAAAATTAATTTAAGGGCTTTTGCGGGGTCTAAAAAAATACCTTGAATTTTAAAGGTTGCTTGGATGTTAAGTGAACCCGAAGGCGCAAACCGGTTAAGGAAGAGTGGGAAAGAGAAAGGGAATAATGCACGACGCAAGAAAATGTAAGAGAAGACGCTGCAAGTATTCCTCGACCGGTTGCGCTACTAGCTCCACTTAGTTAAAGCGCCCATCTTTGCTAACTAAGCATCACAGCTTTCCGAGGTGCCTTTCAAAGGCATAAGCAAAGAGTACAGCATGTACTATGATTTAATTCTTACATTTCAACAAGAGGAATTTTTTTACCAGGATTCATAATATTTTTCGGATCAAGACTCTGCTTAATAAGCCTCATGACATCCAAAGCAAGCCCATGTTCCTGACGCATATATTTCAGCTTGCGAATACCCACTCCATGCTCACCCGTACTCGTTCCACCTAACTCTAAAGCAATCTGAATAAGCTGATTGGACAGAGAATAAAGTTTGGATTCTGCTTCAGCTGAATCATCAAAAAAGATGAGCAAATGAAAATTGCCGTCACCAACATGGCCAACAATTGATGTTTCAAAACCAGCGAGCTTAACAGCATCTAAAGAACGCTCCACCGCAGTAGCTAGATTAGAAATGGGTACAGCCATATCTGTAGAAATATTGCGTTTATTAGGGTTAACTGCAAGCATAGCGTAAAACAAATTATGCCTAGCCTCCCACAGTTTTGCTTGCTCCTGAAGATCAGAACTCGAGTCAAAGACCAGTGCAGCAAACTCAGAAGCCAAATCTTCAGCAAGCTCGAGTTCTGCCTCTATACCTTTGGGGTTGCCTTGGAATTCGAGAAATATGGTTGTACTTTCAGGGTAGTTTCGCTTGTAATGTGTGTTAACTGCTTTTATGCCTGCTGCGTCGACCAGTTCACAGCGAGCTACTGGTATGCCTGCTTGAATTATAGACGTAACATACTGGGTTGCTTGAGTAACACTGTTAAAAGGAACTCGAGCTGTGCTTATGGCTTCGGGTAGTCCTACGAGTTTTAGGCTTACTTCTGTTATGACACCTAGGGTTCCTTCGGCACCACAGTAGAGCTTTTTTAAGTCGTAGCCACTACTACTTTTGCGCGCCCTTGTGCCGGTTCTTATGATTTCACCTTGAGGTGTTACGATTTCGAGTGCCATAACGAAATCTGAGGTGACACCGTATCTAACTGCCATGGTGCCACTGGCATTGGTTGAAATCATGCCTCCTATAGACGCGTGGGCACCTGGGTCAATAGGGAAGAACAAACCACTTCTCTTGGCATGCTCATTAATTTGCGGGTAGGTTATGGCGGGTTGGCAAACAATAAGCAAGTTCTCAGGTTCAAATGAAAGTACGCGGTTCATGCGGTTCATGTCTAAGGAAATGCCTTTGTGTAACGGCACTGTGTGACCCTCTAATGAAGAGTTGGCAGCAACAGGGGTAACAGCAATGCCATGCTTATAAGCAAAGGTCATAATCTTTGCAACATCTTGCGTTGATTCAGGAAATACAACCACATCAGGCAAAACAGATTCATCAAAAGATTCACCCCTCGAGTGCTGCTCGAGTACGCTTTGGGAGGTGCTTATTTGATCGTTTTTTAAGAATTCATTGAGGCCTTTAAGCATAGGA
This sequence comes from uncultured bacterium, assembly GCA_964352605.1. Taxonomy (GTDB): domain Bacteria; phylum Deinococcota; class Deinococci; order Deinococcales; family Trueperaceae; genus JAHEBB01. Next base: position 8,233 of record CAYGTA010000121.1, read on the forward strand.
GTATCCTTTGAGTTTAGATTCTGTTTAGTTAGTTTAACGAGTTTTGCTTAGATGCTTAGTTGGCTGTTTTCGAAGAAGCAAAATTGCTTTGCAAAGCAATTGGCTTCATACTTTTGTCGGTTTACCATTAGTGGTAGATTTGTTCATTAAAGTAGCTTCTTAAACGCTGATGAAAAGTTAAGCAGGAAGCTTTTATTTTTTAAAGATCAAGCCAACTGTAAGGATCTGAGTTATGACGGAACAAAAAAACATTCTTTTTATAATGTGCGATCAACTTCGCTATGATTACTTGTCTTGTTACGGTCATAAGCATTTAGAAACCCCTAATATTGATCGTTTAGCTGAGATGGGTGTGCGCTTTGAGCATGCTTATGTGCAGGCACCCCAGTGTGGCCCGTCACGAGCATCAATTTACACTGGGCGTTATATGACTTCGCATGGTTCCAATTGGAACCGAATACCCCTAAGACCTAGTGAAAAAACGCTTGGTGATTATTTAAAACCATTGGGCTACCGCACGGCGGTTGTTGGTAAAACACATATGAGGCCGGATTTAGAAAGTTATGAACGCTTAAAGCTGGATCTAACTGATCCTGATTTAGAACTAGCCATTCATGCCGGTTTTGAGCCGTATGAAAGAGACGACGGTTTAAATGCTATTGCTTCAGATACCCTTGCCTACAATAAAATGCTTAAAGAAAAAGGGTACGGTACGGGAAATCCGTGGCAAGAAAACGCAAATAGCGTCGTAGATGAATCAGGCCATGTAAAAAGTGGTTGGCTACTCAAAAATGCGCATTTGCCAGCAAATATTAAAGAAGAAGATTCTGAAACTGGCTACATGACAAATAGAGCTATGCAGTTTATTGACGAAGCAGGTGGTGAACCATGGTGTTTGCATTTAAGTTATATAAAACCCCATTGGCCATATGTTGCACCCGCACCTTACAACGCGCTCTATAACAAAGCTGATATTCAGAATGTGCAGCGCTCCGAAGCAGAAAAGAAAAACCCCCACCCAGTATTTGCCCATTTTATGGGTAACGCTGCTAGTCAAACCATGGCAAAAGAAGAAACTCGAGCTAATGTGGTTCCTACTTATATGGGTTTGGTTAAACAAATTGATGATCATATAGGTCGACTGCTTGAATTCCTTGAAGAAAAAAACCTCTTAACTAATACTATGATTGTCTTTACGAGCGACCATGGTGATTACTTAGGAGATCACTATTTAATAGAAAAACTGCTTTTTCATGACCCATCTGTCCGAGTACCGCTCATTATTTATGACCCTTCAAGTGAAGCTGATAAAACAAGAGGAACAGTATCAAAAGAACTAGCCGAATCCATTGATCTTGTTCCCAGCTTTATTGACTTTGCAGGTGGCAACCTAAAAGACCATGAACATAGGCTAGAAGGGGCATCTTTACTTCCTATAGTAAGAAGTCAAGCGGTTAAAAACTGGCGTGAGTACGTAGTTTCAGAAATAGACTTTCACTCTGCATATTTCACCGATGAACTCAACCTTCCAGTTACAGAATGCCGCGCTTACATGCTATTTGACAAACACCACAAATACATCTTTTATGAGCACTTCAGACCCCAACTATTTGACGTACAAGCAGACCCGCATGAACTAAACGATTTAGGCGAATCTGAAGATCATAAGGCAGTCCGAGCAGACCTACACGAAAAGCTATTTACATGGATAAGACGAAGAAAAACTCGAGTAACCGTTGACAATGAATGGATGCAAAGCAAAAAAGGTAGTGACTTTGAGAAAAAAATAGGTATATTTATCGGCTACTACAACGAAGAAGACTTGCACCGATAGTGCCTTTTCTTGCCTTAGCTAGCATCTTTTTTGTTGCTAGTTTCATACAAGGAGCAGCTGGTTTTTCTTTTGGTCTGCTGATAATTCCTCTCTTAGTGTGGGCAGATTTTAGCTTAGCTGAAGCTAGCTTCATAACCTCCATCAACGCGTTTGTGCTTAGCTCAATTATGGTGTACAGGTTAAGAAAACATGTCAAGTGGCGTTTTTTAGGCCCAACCATTTTGCTACGCTTAGTGACAGTAACTGTAGGCGTGTTGCTACTAAGCAAGTTAAATACCCTAGATAAAACCCTCATAAGGCAACTGTTAGGAGCACTCCTCTTAATAGTTGTAACTGTTCAGTTAAGCATAAAACCAAAAGTCAAAGAACAACTACACCCCGCATGGTGGTGGCTAGCGTTTGGCTCGAGTGGCTTTTTTGCAGGTTTGGTTGGTTTTGGAGGACCCCCCACGGTACTTTGGATTATGACGCAAAACTGGACCAATAGTGAAACTCGAGCTGTTCTGGCAGCGCTGTATTGGTCTATTCTTCCTTTGCAACTGGCTTTGCTTTTGGCTACCTTTGGTCAACCTCTTTTGCTTGCCTCACGTCAAGCTTTTGGCTTTGTGCCTGTTGCTGTTTTGGGGGTTTTCTTAGGCATTGTGCTAGGTAATAGATTAGAAAAAAATAGACTACGCCAACTTGCTTATTTTATCTTGATGGTTACAGCGCTTGCATCTTTGGCAGCCCCGTTTCTTAGATGATTTTTGAGTGGTTTTGTTTTTTAATAAGGCTTCTGTGAATAACCTTTATAGGTCACGATTTCGGTTGGTTTCTAATTTTCAAGAGGGTTTTTAGGGCTTTGCTATTAAGCAGATAGGTTCCTTTTGCAGTTCCAAGAAACGTTGCAGCAGCGACTGAGTTGCTTTGTTTTTACTCCCCTAGGATTCAGATACTTTTTTGTTCAGTGGTCGCACGAATGGTTTGATGGTGTAAGCATTCCTGGAAATGCTACTTGTAGCCAATTTAGGGTAAGCGTGCTCAGAATCTTGCTTTCGATAACCTTAAGTGTTCCACTATCATTTATAGCCTTTTTCAATCAAAACACTTGCCGCGTTTTATACTATTTCCGTTTACTTTATTAATAAAGTAAACGCGATCTTGGATCGTCGAAACAATACCAAGTCCGAAAAGGTACTTCATAAACTCTTACAGAGTTGATTACGTCCCAATCGGACTTGGTATTAATAGCCGAACTAGGTGAGTAAAAACAGAACTACTATGTTGATGTAGTGTTTTAATTGTTAGGTAATTGTATAAGGTTTGGGAAATAAAATGAGAAAACCCTCTCGGTTTCGC
>CAYGTA010000122.1:0-11371 GCA_964352605.1 uncultured bacterium
ACCACGCCAAACTTCATCCCAATTAACCGTTCCTGTACCTACTAAGCCTCGATGGCTTTCACTCATGTGAATGTAGTCAAGCACGTCCTTAGTGGCAATAATAGGTTTGTAAAAGCCTTCTTCTTCTATATTCATATGATAAGTATCTGCATGTAAACTCAGGTTATCTGCACCTATAGCTTTAATGCTGTTACGAGTATCTTCAAGAGAGTTATACATGTAGGTCTCATAGCGATTACAAGCTTCTAAAGACAAGCTAATACCTCGACGCTTAGCATCTTGCGCTAATTCACCAAGCGTATCAATCACTGTTTGTCTTTCCTCTTGCGTTGGCCCTGTACCCGTTAGCGTTCCTAAAGAATAACCAATGCAACCACCAAGATAACTACACTCGAGCTTTTCGAGTTCATCTAGTACCTTGGTTAAGAAGGCTAGGGCTTTTTTGGGTTCGTGTGGCATGTGGGCATCTTTAGGTAATACCAGTGAGCAGGTTGAGCTTATACCTGCGTCTTTTAGGGCTTTTTTATGGCTAGCTGCGTCAAATGATTCTGGTTTTAGTAGCGGTATTTCTATAAAGTCAAAGCCTGTTTTGCCTGCTTCTGCAATCGCATGATTTCCTGTTTCTGTGTTCCAATCACCAATCCAGACAAATGCGTGTGCTCCGTAGGTTGCCATAATTAATCCTTTCGATGCATGATCGTTATAAACATTTTTGAAGTAGCTAAGATTCTTAGTTGAGAATCATTTACTTTCAGATAATGCGAAGCCTCGCATGAATTGTTCTTGCAGAAGCGCAAAGACCAGCATTGGGGGTATGAGCGTAACAATAGCGCCCGCCATAACATAACCCCACTCGACGCCTTCACCTGTGCCAATAATGAGATTTAAGCCCACCTGTACAACTTGTAAGTCTTCACGTCGAATAATAATTTTGGGCCATAAATACTGATCCCACACATAGACAAATTGAATAACAGCAAGCGCACCAATGGTATTTACGCTCATAGGTACAAGAATGCGCGTTAAGAACTCCCAAGGCGTAGCGCCATCTATACGTGCTGCATCGGCAAGGCTTTTAGGAATTGACATAAAATGCTGCCTAAACAAAAAGGTGCCTGTTGCTGAAGCTAAAAATGGCACGATAATAGCCCAGTAAGTATTTGCCCAACCAAAACCAAATTTGATTGGCTCGAGTAATACTTGTCTCGGGTTTCTAAACCATAGCCAGAAGACTTCCCATGATTCGGGTGGCTTTAGAGAAATAAGGTCGAAGAGGGGGATGATAAGCACTTCTACGGGGGTCATCAGTGTAAAGAGAATAAGCGCAAAGACAATGCGTTTGAAGGGGAATTGGAAGTAAACGAGTGCCATGCCAGCAAAGAGTGACAAGATTGTTTTGCCTATGGTTACTGCCATTGCAATGATGAATGAGTTGCGCATGAATATACCTAGATCAGCGTTAAACCAGACTTGCCTTAGGTTAATTAATAATTCTGTGCCGGGTATAAGGCTAGGCGATAATACAGCACCTCTTGTTTGGCTGGCTTTAATTAGGGCAAAAAAGATAGGAAAGGCAATAATGGCACAAGCGATAATTAAAATGAGATGTAAGATCCAATTATTTTTTGTCCTCATGAGCCGTAATTCACATTTCTGCTACCAAATCTAAATTGAAGGATGGTAATGGTTGCAACAATTATTAAGATAATGTTACCAAATGCAGCTGCTAAGCCCGTATTACCACTTCCTCCAAAGCCATCTTCAGTGACTTGAAAAATCATGATAGTAGTAAGACCTGCATTATCAAAAGGAGGCTGTCCAACAGGCCCACCTGCCGTAATAATATCAATAATTCCATAGGCACCAAAAAAGCTAAAGACCAAATTAGTAAAAAGCAAAAAGAAGGTCATGGGACTAAGCATAGGGTAAGTAATACTAAAGAATCTTTGGATTGGCCCTGCACCATCTATAGCAGCTGCTTCATCTAGTTCTTTGGGAATATTTTGTAAAGATGCTAAGTAAAAAACAATATTGTAGCCTAAATTTTTCCAGACTGCTGCTAGTACAACCAAACTGAAAGCTAACCATGGTGTATCTAGCCAACGGGGTTTAACACCAAACACAAAATCGAGAAGTTGATTGACTGTACCAATTTCGGGGTTAAATAAAAATAAAAATATAGTCCCAGCAACTGCTGGTGACAACGCAAAAGGCCATATTAGAAAAAGTCGATAAATCCGTGCACCGCGTATTTTTTGACTAGCAAGCGTAGCTAGAACAACACTTATTGACAAACCTAAAATAACAACTGATGCACTAAAGATAAAGGATTGCGCTACAACTTGAAAGTATCTTGGTGATAAGACACCTGTAAACAGCGTTTGAAAATTTTCTAAGCCTACGAACTTTCTGGTTCCTAGAAATAAATTAGCTCGATGTAAACTCAAAATCCAAGCTTGAATCGTAGGGTAATAAATAAACACTATAAGAATAATTAAGCTTGGTAAAAGAAAAAGCCAAGGTAGCCATTTACTTTTAAATACGGCGTTATCTTTCATCAGCAGTTAAGGTTTCCAGTAGCTACGAGGTAAGTCAACTTTGTCATTTGGCTCAACTTTCTTAGGTCGCAAGATTAATTCAGTAAAATAATTTGGTAAGAAAAAGGAATGAGCAATGAGTCAAAACCCATTGCTCATTCCTAAACAAAGTAAACTTCTTAGAAGTTACTGTTGTACTCGTTCATGCGAGCATCAGCGAGTTCTTTAGCTTCATTTAAAGCTTCGTTTACATCTGCACCGTTGTAAATCTTTTGTAGGGCTTCACCTACGATAGTACGCATATCTAAGAAGCTTCCTGAAAGTGCACCACCTGTTGCCGTATTAGGAATTGTGTCAAGAAGTTGATCAAAAGCTACAGAGAAGTTCGGGTTCTCAGTGAACCAACCCTCTTCAGTTAAAGCATCAACAGAAGAGTTACGAACAGGATAATAACCGGTTAATTTATGCCAAGACACCATGTTCTCAGTATTTGTCATGTAAATAACAAAGTCACGTGCAGCTTCTAGTTGAGCGTCAGGATGACCATCTAGTAACCAGACACTAGCGCCACCAATAACAACACCATTACGCTCAGCACCGTCAGCAATAGGAAGAAGGCCTGTTATAACATCAAAGCCATTTTCTACAGCATTAGCGGTTATGTTGCCAGCATCGGCTGTTGAAGTAATAAAGAAAACAGATTCTTGATTACCAAAAATAGCTTCAGAACCACTCCAGTCTTCAAGTTTACCTGTGTAGTTATAGTAACCACCATCAGCTAAAGCTTTCATGAAGTTACCAATGTTAAGCGCAGCTTCACTGTTTAACAAGGTTTCTGTAGCGCGCTCAGCACGACCATTATCACCATTAACAAGGGTTGCACCTTGCTCAGCTATCCATTGCTCAAAAAACCAGCCATGCAAAGGAAAGGTTAAGCAGCTAGACTCAATACCAGCAGCTTCAATAGCAGCACAGGCTTCAAGCAATGCACCATAAGTAGCTGGCATTTCACTAATACCTGCTTGATCCATAAGGCCTTGGTTGCCGTAAAGAATTGGACTCGAGCTGTTAAATGGGATTGAGTTTACAGTTCCGTCGATAGTGTAGTAGTTAATGACAGGCTCAATGTAGTCACTCAAGTCAATACCGCCACCTACTTCACCAATTGGCTTAAAGATGCCTGAATCAACCGCTAGCTGGCTACCAACTTCAAAAAGTTGTGCTAAGTGCGGTGGGTTGCCTTGACGTGAAGCAAGAACAGCTGCTTCTAAGGTTTCACGGTAAGAGCCTTTACGCTCACCTACAACTTGGAAACCACTATCTGCATTGGCTGCATTCCACTCACTAATACGATCTTCAATCCAGCCACTACGTGGCTCGTCACTAAAGGCGTACCAGAACTCAAGATTTGTTTGCGCAGTCGCAAGACCCGCCAAACACAAAAAACTAACTAGTACTAATAAACGCTTCATACGTTCCTCCTTACAAACGGCCTAAACCGCTGTAATTTTAATTATTCCTACTGTTTGTCAGTAGGTTGTCAAGCACATTGCCACAGTTTTAATGTGACCTTTAGATATAACATATTTTTTTAAAGCATTTCAAGCTTTATTAAGGCATTGTCGGAATTGTAAAAATAGGCAAAAACCAGGCCATAACAAGAACCGTAATCGCTGACACAATCATACTAAGCGTAACAACTCGAGCTAGAACATTTGAGCCTATAGTGAAGCTTAAGATTGATTTAAAGATACTGTTGGCTGTTAGGGCTAAGGCGAAACTTTTTATTAGCGTTTCAGTTGCTAGACCCGTTGTGCTTTGCTGGGTCAGGGTTAGTACAATGGCATCGAGTTGTGTGAAGCCTGATAGGAAGCTAGCGATAAAGATGCCTTGTTCTCCTAGGAAGACTTGGGCTGCTTTTGTTATGAGTAGAACAAGGGCAAATAAAGCAGCAAAGGTTAGTGCGGGTCTTAGTTTAAAAGGGTTATTTAATTTGGCCCCTTCACCTGCTGCTCGTTTGCTAGACCGATGAATAATCCAACCTAAAAACATGTTGATGAGGCTGTAAATTAAAAATAGGGGTGCGACTTGTATGAGTAGGTTTGTATTAATGATGCCAATGAGTACAAGTAAGCGAATCATGGAGATAGCTGTTGCAGATAAGATACCCGAAGCAAAGGTTAGGCTTAAAGCTTGATTTGTTTTACTGCGTTCACTAAATGATAGGGTTACTGCGGTACTTGAGGCAATACCGCCAATAAAACCACTTAAGCCAATACTTTTATCTGTACTCATGAGTTTAGATAGTACATAGCCAATAAAAGAGATTCCTGAAATGAGCACCACCAAAAGCCAGATGCTTCTGGGATTCCAGACATCCCAAGGGCCCATATTTTCATTGGGAATGATGGGCAAAATAACAAGTGACACAGCAGAGAACTGCACGAGTGCAAAAAGGTCTGCTCTAGAAACTGCATCTGACAGCAGTCGAAGTTCATCTTTTAGAGACAAAATGGCTGTTGCAATGACTGCACCTGCTAAGGCAGGCACAGACTGACCTAAACCTGCCAGTATCCCTAAACCAAAGCTAACCAACGCCGTTACTTCGGTTGTACCCCCAATTTTTACGCCAGAACTCGAGCGCCAGTAGGCTAGTAGCAGCAAGCTTCCAAAGCTCAGAAGTGCCGCTGCAATAATCCAGTAGCTTGTGAGTTCTGCTAAATGTCCGATGATTGCGCCGAACAGCGCTATAAGAGGAAAGGTTCTGATGCCTGCAAAAATTGAACCTGATACTTCGCGTTTGCGTTCACGCTCGAGTCCTATTAAGAAGCCTAATAAGACAGCTACTAAGAAGGATAAGATGATTTCGGTTTGGGTCACTAGGTATTTAGTGTATAGCTTGGCATGAAGCAAGTACAAGGTAATCTTTGAATGTGTTTTTCGTTTCTAAGGTCATACGTTTCCATTTATGAGCTTAACTTTAGGTTTTGTCCTTCGGTAAAGGCTTTTCGAATAGGTTGATAGTCATCATCTTGCACTGGCACAAAGCTATCTAAACCATGTTTGGCTAACAAAAGTTTACCCTCAGGGGTTTCAGGCATTGTAAGTAAGCAGCGCAGTATAGCTTGTCTTTGTTCCTTAGGTATAGCGTCATGAACAAGTAAAAGAGGCGCAGGGAAATCTGCTAATTTCATTAAGCTTCTGACACACTCGAGCTTGTCGGGTTTTTCTTTTTGGTAGTAAGTGTAAAGGCTGCTGTCTATGGCTGCGAAGTCTGCTTTTCCTTGAGTTACAAAGTCTATCGAGTTAGCGTGAGCGCCTGACGCTATAATTTCAAACTTTAGCTCAGTATCTTTTAAGCAATACTTGAGAATATGATGTCCTGAAAAAGACCCTTCTTCATTAATGGCTAAACGCAAGCCTTGTAAATCACTTAAGCTCGAGTGTTTGCTTTCTTTATTAATGATTAGGTAGCTACTGTAGCTTGGACTTTGCTGTCCTTTAAATATAGGGGCAGCTATCGGGCTTATGGCCGCATTTTGCTCATCTTTTAGCTGTGTGTAGAGCAAACCGCAAAGCCAGCTGAGTTGAATTTCACCTGACTTTATTTTTTGCAAGACAGCTTCATACGGCAAGCTTGCATCAAAACTAACTGTGAGTTTTAGTTCTTTGGCTAAGTAAAGCAGCAAATCATGACTAAATGCAGCTATATTTTCTGCTAATGCATGGTTAAAGCTTAAAGTGGTCACGCTTCACTCCACTCTCTCTAGTTAAGTTTGGTAGTCATCTGTATGTACTTTAATAATGAGTTAAGGCTTAAGCTGTTCCAAATTTCAAACCAAGTTCCTTAAGCCATTTACGGTAAGCAATGGCTACACGATCTGACTTTAAGTGTAACTCCTCTTGTAAATCTAAGGGTAGCAGTTCAGGTCTTTGCCCCTCAACCACTTCACGATCTTCTTCAAAAATAGCCCGAATGCGAGGCTCGTAGTCTTTCACCAAAGTAGCTGAATCTTTAAGTGCAGTGGTAGCCACCACAAACCAAGCACTCGAGTCTAGTTCATCATGTGGGGTTACCGCTAGCATCATGCCGTTCGTTGCGCTTGGCATGTGCTTGGTAAAGTGCGCTGTTAAAGGCCTGTAAGCATGATAGGTGTAAGTCACTTCACCTGAAACACCACCGTATGGGTCAGGCTGATAAATACGAATAGGGTCAGAAGCTACCCCTGCTTCACTGGTTCTTACTGAAAAATCACCTAAAACAGGTTTATTCGGATCACCCAAAACCCCTTCATGTACAAATGGGAAATGCGCGGCATCTAAGTAATTTTCTATTAAGCGCGGTCCATTAGCTTTTATGTGCTCATAAGGCCCACAAACCCCTTTGCCCATATCAGGGTTAGACCATTCAGGGAAAGGTGGAATGTCATTACTAGGCTCACCCAAACAAACCCACAAAAGACCATAACGCTCTTTAATAAGATAGGTTTTCACTACAGCTTTTTCTGGTGGAATCTGCTCAGGATGCGTAGGAATATGAACGCATTTACCCTCAGTATTGTAGTGCCACCCATGATACGGGCAGGCAAGGCAGTCATTAACAATTTTACCCGGCGATAGCCTTGCACCCCTATGCATGCACAAGTCACGCCACGCAAAATACTCACCTTTATGCGTCCAAACTACAAGATCTTCAGCTAACAAACGCACCGCTAAAATGGGGTTTACATTAAGCTGAGCCACACTCGCTATAGGATGCCAGTCATTAATTAATACAAGATCTTGAATCACAAATATTTCTCCATAACAAAATCATTAAATACAACGGCACCCACATGAACCTCAGTACAAGCCACCTTAAGAAAACCATGCCGTTCATAAAAAGCAATCGCTGACACGTTTTCCTCCCAAACCTTAAGCCACAAACAGTTTATACGTTGCTCTTCAGCATAAAGCAAAACCGCAGCCAATAAACTCGAGCCCAGCCCTAAAGCTCGAGCTTTTTTTGCCACATAAAGTTTCGCTATTTCTGCTTTTTGGGTCGCATTAGTAACAAGTTTTAACACCCCTAAGATTTGCTCTTGATGCTCAGTCACAAAATACCTTGCTGAACGCATATCTACACTTAAAGCTTTTACTGATAAGTCAGTCTGCAAATGCGCCTCTAAAGTCTTAGTATCTAAAGCAGCACCATAAGTTTCAACAAACACCTCTTTAAGTAAAGCACTCACTAAAGCAACATCCCTCATTTGAGCAACTCGAGTGTTCATTTCCCAAAGGCCTTTACTGGCTTTCTTTTTCTTTGCTGTACATATGCCAGTAAGCTAGCTTCTCGTTATTCATAGCTTTGCGGTAGTGAATGGCTACCGCGTCAAACTGCAAGTGCAATTCATCAGCTAAATCAAAAGGAACTTGTTCTGGTCTTTGTGACTCAACCACGCGCTTATCTTGACCAAAAATCGTGTCTTCAAAGTCTTGTAAGACACTGTCAGGCTGATCTAAATCGTAGTTTCTACCAATAATGCAGTAGCCTCGGCATTTATCTTTTGAAATAGGTTGCGATACAAAAAAGTAAACCATGCCTTTTTCACCGCCCCAGCCTAAACGAAGCACAATTGTGTAAGGTAAATGCAGTTGGTAACGACTTCGCCTTTCTGGCTGCACCACCTCTTCATTTGCAAATACAGGAAAGTCATCTGTATTTGACGCTTCAGGACGCACAATATCGTAGTACAAAATATGCCCCTCAGTTTTAACACTGTAATCTGGCACAAGCGGTCTTTCAGGGTCACCAAGCAAACCAGGATGCACCCAAGGAAAATGACCAAAATCTGTAAAGTTTTCTAACTGTCGTGACGCGTCACTATCCCAATCAAAAGGCCCTGTATCAACAACTTTCCAAGCACTTGTCTCAAATTCAGGGATTTCAGGTAGTGCGTACTCAGGCTCGCCTGTTAAACAAACCCAAATAAGCCCGTAACGCTCCTGACAGTTATACACAGGTGTTTTTGCCTTCGTTGGAATAGTCACGTGTTTTGATTGCGGAATCAGCACACAATCCCCTTTAACGTCATAGTGCCAAGCATGATAAGGGCAGACAAGACAATCATCTTTAACCCAACCCAAAGACAAAGCCGTACCCCTATGAATACAAAGGTCACGCATAACATGAGCTTTGCCATCTTGCGAACGCCAAAGAACCAACGCTTCATCAAGTAACTTAGATGCCACAGGCTTATCAGTAAGGTCAGTAGAAAACGCTACAGGATGCCAGCAATTCAGTAATTTTTCAGGAAAATGAGACAAGGTAAACTCCGTAAAAAAGAATAGCTCCAGTCTACCTTAGGAACACCCTAATACAAAAACAAACCCCGCCATCAGCTTAGCAACCTTCTTGACCTTAAGCTTAACCAAATATGGTATCTTTCGCTCTAAATTTAGCTTTAGAAAACAAGGTTTTGGAGGCTGTATGAAAGCAGCAGTATGTTACGAATTTGGTAAACCCTTAGTGATAGAAGAAATCATCTTAGATGCCCCAAAAAAAGCCGAGGTGCGCGTTAAACTAGCTGCTTGCGCCATATGCCATAGTGACATTCATTATGCTGAAGGGGCATGGGGTGGGCAACTACCCGCCATCTATGGTCACGAAGCATCAGGCGTAATAACTGACTTAGGAGAAGGCGTAAGCGACCTAAACATAGGCGATCATGTCATAGTCTCACTCATTCGCTCATGCGGCTCTTGCTACTACTGCACACAAGGCCAAGTCACCATGTGCGAAGGCGAATTTGCCATAGACAAAAAAGGTCGCGCACGCAACAGCAAAGGCGAAACTATATTACAAGCCTTAAAAACAGGAGGCTTTGCCGAAGAAATTGTTGTTCATGAATCACAAGTCGTGAGCATACCCAAAGACATACCCCTAGACAGCGCATCGCTACTCGCCTGCGGCGTAGTCACAGGCTTAGGTGCAGTCACCCACACCGCCAAAGTCCCAGCAGGCAGCAGCGTCGTAGTTATAGGCACAGGAGGCGTAGGACTAAACAGCATTCAAGGCGCAGCCCTAACAGGTGCACACCCAGTAATAGCAGTAGACATACTCGAGTCTAAATTAGAGGCCTCAAAAACCTTTGGCGCTACGCATACCGTAAACCCTAAAGAACAAAATGCAGTTCAGAGCATTCGTGACTTAACAAATGGGCGAGGTGCTGACTATGTCTTTGTGACGGTTGGTAGTACCAAAGCCATGCAAGATGGCCTTAGCTTCTTACGTCGCGGAGGCACCATTGTCATTGTAGGCATGCCTGCCGTGGGTGATAAGTTAAACTTCGAAGTGCTTGACTTTGCTGACGCAGCCCAAACCATGCTAGGCAGTAAAATGGGCTCCATAAGACCCAAAGTAGATTTACCGCAATTAGTTGCCCTGTACGCTGCTGGCAAACTAAAGCTAGATGAACTCATAACCAAACGCTACCCCTTAGAAGAAATAAATGAAGCCATAGCCGCCGTTAAAAGAGGCGAAGCCTTACGCAACGTAATTGTCTTTTAAGACTCAGGAGAAAAAAACATGAAAATAGGATTTATTGGTCTAGGCAACGTTGGTGGCAAACTTGCCGCTAGTCTTTTACGCAACGGCTTTGACCTAAGCGTTAGAGATATAGACAAAAACGCAGCACAACCTTTTTTAGACAAAGGTGCCCACTGGACAAATTCACCTAAAGAACTCGCTGAAAACTGCGATTTAATTATCACTTGCCTTGGCTCACCCAGCATTGTAAGTAACGTTATGGAAGCCCAAGACGGTGTACTAGCAGGCCTAAGTGCAGGCAAACTCTGGCTCGAAATGAGCACCACAGAAGTCAGTGAAGTCAAACGCCTAGCTAAACTCATAGAAGCCAAAGGCTCAAAAGCACTCGAGGCCCCCGTTTCAGGTGGCTGTCACAGAGCAGCATCAGGCAACATAGCTATCTTTGTAGGCGGAGAAAGAGAAGCCTTCGATAAAGCCTTACCAGCTTTAACCGCCATGGGCAGACAAATACTACATGTTGGTGACTTAGGGTCAGCATCAGCTTTAAAAGTAGTCACTAACTACCTTGCCTTTGTTAATTTAGTATCTGTCGGTGAAGCCCTTACCGTATGCAAATTAGCTGGCCTAGACATGGCAACCGCCTACGAAGGCATAAAAATCTCTTCAGGTAACTCCTTTGTACATGAAACCGAAAGTCAAGTCATTCTTAATGGCAGTTACAACATTAACTTCACCATGGATTTAGCTATTAAAGACATGAAACTTTTTGATGACTTAGCTCAAGATTTAGGTGCTCCGTTAGAGGTATCTCCGTTAGTTTTAAACATATTAAGAGACGGCCAAGAGCGCTACGGCCCTAAAGCATGGTCAAGCATGATCGTAAAACGCTTAGAAGATGCCTGCAACATAGATTTACGAGCAGACGGCTTTCCTGAAGAACTAACCGATGATGAACCCGAAGTTAGAGGTGCAGAAGTTACCTTAAAACGCTAAATTAGTTTTGCAAAAAATCATTTTGGTCATACTAACGGTTAAATAAGCTTGGTTTCAAAATGATTTTTTGCTATATTTAAACCATGTCAGATAGGATTAATAATGATATTCGTGACCCACGTGTCTGGGATAAGCTCAAAGATCAGCTTAACGAAAACGATAAGCAAAACCTCTTTAATGTTTACTTTGTAGATAGCAATGACCCCATAATTAACTGTCGTAAAGCCGAATTACATATAATGATCGGCTCAGAAGAAGATGATGCCGCAGCCCTAAAGCTCTTAGAAAACAATCAAGAGCTATTAGCACTAGG
>CAYGTA010000123.1:0-11366 GCA_964352605.1 uncultured bacterium
GCTTAATGGTTTAAGAATTATTATTATGGACTTTACAGGTTGGGGCGTTAAGTATCAAACTGAATTGTGGTACGGCGTTTTGGCACTTACTACTTTAATTGGTGTGCCTGTTTTGGTTAAGGTTGTTCCTGAGATTGTCAGGAGCTTGTAATGGCAGTTGCAAAACCTAAAACCCTTAGAGAGGCAAGAACTACTTACCAAGCGAATTCGGAACTGGCTTGGTGGGTGTTTATGCGTATTTCAGGGTTGGCGCTTATTTTTCTTACCTTTGGTCATTTGTTTATGACTAATATTCAGGTTGATGCCGGCACTATTGACTATAGTTTTGTCGCGAAGCGTTTACAAAACCCGTTAATTAAAGTTTATGACACATTTTTACTAGGCTTAGCGCTTTTACATGGTTCCAATGGTCTGAGATATAGCGTAGAAGACTACATTGCGAATCGGTCTAGACGTTTTATGGTAAAGATGATTATGTATGTAATTTTTATTGTTGTTTTTGTTTTTGGCATCATGGCTTTGTGGGCAGCAGACTTCAGCCAGTTTGACGCTATTCCAACAGGCGATCATTAAAGGAGTGAACTGTGCGAGCACATAAATACGATGTAATAGTAGTAGGCGCAGGTGGTGCGGGTCTTATGGCAGCACGTTACGCTGCACAAAACCCAAATGTAAGTGTTGCTGTGATTTCTAAACTCTACCCGACACGGTCTCATACGGGCGCAGCCCAAGGTGGTGTGGGTGCAGCTCTAGGTAACGTTACTGAAGACTACCCAGAGTGGCATGCATTTGACACTATTAAAGGTGGTGACTACCTTACTGATCAAGATGTAGCAGAAATGTTTGCCTACGATGTTATTGATTCAGTTATAGAACTCGAGCATATGGGTTTGCCATTTTCTCGTACTCCTGAAGGTAAGATTGCTCAGCGTAAGTTTGGTGGGCATACGCGTGAGTTTGGTAAGAGTGCGGTTGAGCGTGCTTGTTACGCAGCTGATCGTACAGGTCACATGATTTTGCAAACGCTTTATCAGCAGTCTATTAAAGATAATGTTACGTTTTTTAACGAGTTTCATGTTTTAGATATTTTGTTGGTTGAGGGTGAGTGTCGTGGTGTGGTTGCTTATGAGCTAGCTACTGGCGAGATTCATACTTTTCAGGCTAAGTCAACCATTGTTGCTTCTGGTGGTAATGGTCGTATGTTTAAAGTGACCAGTAATGCTCATGCTCTTACAGGTGATATGCAAAGTATTTTGTATCGTCGCGGTGTACCTATCGAAGACCCTGAGTTTTATCAGTTTCACCCAACGGGCCTTTACAAGATTGGGGTTCTTTTAACTGAGGGTGCTCGCGGTGAGGGTGGTATTTTGCGTAACAAAGATGGTGAGCGCTTTATGGAGCGTTACGCACCTACTATTAAGGATTTGGCGCCTCGTGACATGGTTAGTCGCAGTATGTACCTTGAAATTCGTGAAGGTCGCGGTGTTGGGCCAGATGCAGATTATATTCACTTAGATTTAACCCATATTGATGGGCATATCATTGAAGAGCGTCTACCGGATATCACTGAGTTTTCTCGTATTTACTTGGGTGTTGACCCACTTAAAGAACCTGTTCCTGTTCAGCCTACTGCGCATTATGCAATGGGTGGTATTCCTACAACTATAGACACAGAGGTTATTTCTGATGGGAATAACACGATTATTCCTGGGCTTTACGCAGCAGGGGAGTGCGCTTGTGCTAGTTTGCATGGTGCAAACCGTTTGGGTACTAACTCTTTAGGTGACTTAATTGTGTTTGGTCGTCGTGCGGGTATGTTTGCTGCTAAATATGCTGAAACTGCCTCTTTTGGAGATATTCCTAAAGATAACCAGGATTACTCGAGAAACTTGCTTGATAAAACCAAAAATGGTTCTGGAAGCGAAAAAGTGTCGCATATTCGTAAAGAGATGCAACAAACAATGATGGATAATGCGAGTGTCTTTCGTACAGATGAGTTTTTGTCATCACAAGTTAACATTCTTGAAGAGCTTAAAGAGCGTGCGAAGAAAATTGCTGTTGAAGATAAAGGTGAGCAGTACAATACAGAACTTATGGAAGCTGTTGAGCTGGGCTTTTTGTTAGATAATGCTGAGCAGTTAGTTCACGCGGCTTATAATCGTAAAGAATCAAGAGGGGCGCACTCTCATGAAGATTATAAAGAGCGAGATGACGAGAATTGGCTTAAGCACACGCTAGTTTATAAAGATGGCGACGGTGTTCGCATTGACTATAAAGAAGTTACTTTAGGCAAGTTTGAGCCAAAACCGAGGGTTTATTAAAGGAGGCAGCACTCAGTAATAAATTGTCATTAGTCAGCTAACTGATTGTTGACTAAGTGTTACTAAGTTCTAAAATTATGAAAGTAACAGTAAAAATAAAACGCTTCAATCCTGAAGAAGATAAAAGACCTTACTGGGTTGAATATGCCATACAAGCAGCTCCGACTGACAGGGTGCTTGATGTCATCAACCAAATTAAATGGGAAGTTGATGGTAGTTTAAGCTTTCGTAGAAGTTGCGCTCACGGTATTTGTGGTAGTGATGCCATGCTTATTAATGGCGTAAACCGCTTAGCTTGTAAAGTACTTGTGAAAGACCTTGGGAGCTCTATTAACATTGAGCCTATTCGAGGCTTAAGCGTGCTTAAAGACCTAATTGTTGACATGGAACCTTTCTTTGACAGCTACAAGGCTATTTTGCCTTACTTCATAAATGAAGATCCAGCACCATCATCTGAAAGATACCAAAGTGCTGAAGATCGAGAGATTTTTGATGCCTCAACCAAATGTATCTTGTGTGCTTGCTGCACAACCAGTTGCCCTGTCTTCTGGACAAATGGACGCTACATAGGGCCAGCTGCCATTGTAAACGCACACCGCTTTATTTTTGACTCACGCGATCAAGGGGCTGACCAACGCCTGCAAGTCATGAATCAATCAAACGGCTTATGGCGTTGCCGAACAGCTTACAATTGCACAGAGGCGTGTCCAAGAGATATTCCTATTACCAAAGCAATTGAAGAAGTTAAACGCGAATTACTCTGGCGCAGAGCCTAAGACTTCGCTTAACCTTTGAAAGATGCTACTGATTTTATTAGTGGCATCTTTTTTGTACACTGCGTATAAAATTACGATAAGATATTGCACTAATGAATAAGACCGAACAAAAAGGACTTTGGCTGGGCTTACCCGGCATACTGTGGTTACTTATATTCTTTATGCTGCCTTTACTCTTTGTGTTAGCTGCTAGCTTTTTAACACGAGGTGAAGGTGGAACACCCATTTTGCCTTTTACCTTAGACCACTACGACCGAACCTTAAACGTCTTTGGGCCGGTAGTTTGGCGTTCTGTTGGCATTGCCTTAAGTACGACCTTTTGGTGTTTACTTCTTGGTTACCCCTTAGCTTTTTATATAAGTACGCGCAAGAGTCAAACCACGCGCTTAATTTTACTTTTTTTAATCATGTTGCCCTTCTGGACTAATTTTCTGGTAAGAACCTACGCTTTAAAATCAATACTAGGACCCGAAGGAATAATAAATTCATTACTCCTTAACCTAGGCACCATAACTGAACCCATAGCCATGCTATTTACCCAATTTGCAGTCATTTTAGGTTTAGTTTACGGATTTCTGCCATTTATGATTCTACCTGTATATGCCGCTGTTGAAAGACTAGACTTTCGCTTTGTAGAAGCTTCTAACGATTTAGGGGCAAATGACTGGCATACCTTTTGGCGAGTCGTTTTTCCCCTAACACTCCCAGGTGTCGTGGCTGGCTCTATGCTGGTATTTATACCATCCATAGGATCATTTGTAACACCAGACTTACTAGGGGGTACCAAAGGCCTCATGATTGGCAACCTAGTAGCTAGACAATTTGGTGGCAGGGCCAACATACCTCTAGGTTCAGCCATAAGCATGGTGCTCATTGTACTCGTACTCTTGGGCGTAGTTATTTACCTAAAATTTGGACAAGAAGAGGCAAATCGTGGCTAGCCCAACAAAAAACAAAAATGATTTTACAATAGACTCGAGTGCGTTAAAGAGAGACTTGTTGCTTAGGCGTTTTGGTAAAGGTGCTTTGGCTATTTCACCGTTTGTGAATTACTTTTTTTTGTGGGCACCCATTATTGTACTGATTGTTTTTTCGTTTAATAACTCAAACTCAGTTTCAGTTTGGCGCGGCTTTACGTTTAAGTGGTATCAGAATATTTTTGCGATTGGCTCTGGGGAAGCAAGTTTTGTTACCGAGAAACTCATTGAAGCTTTAACCAATTCACTTTTTGTATCTATTACAGCTTCTATCATTGCGACAGCTATTGGAACCATGCTGGCGCTTGCTATTCACAGAGGCAATTTTCCGGGTAAAAACATTATTGATGGGCTTTTGTACATTCCTGTTGTGATTCCTGAAATTACCCAAGGGGTTTCACTAGCTATATTTTTTCGTATTGTGTTTGATTACCTTCAGACTTTGACAGGGGAGAGAATCACACCAGGATTTGCAACCATCATAATTGCTCATGTTGCTTTTAACATCTCTTATGTGGTGATTGTGGTACGCGCCAGACTGTCAACTATGAATACCAATTATGAAGAAGCAGCTAGAGATTTGGGTGCCAATAATTTCCAAACCTTTTGGCGTATTACCTTTCCGTTACTCTTACCCGGAATATTAGCAGGTGGCTTACTTGCACTCACGCTTTCCTTAGATGATTTTGTGGTTACCTTTTTTACCAAAGGTGTTGGGGATGATACCCTGCCTATTTTTGTGTACGGCATGCTTAAGCAAAGAGTGTCACCTGAAATAAATGCTATATCAACCCTAATGATTGTAGCTTCCACCGTTCTGATTGGCCTATCACTCATACTGCAGCAACGCAGCGCTAAGGACTAAAGTCAAAAACTTGCTAAGAAAGACTTGAGTAAAAGCGCCAAAAAAAGTAAAGTAATACTATGAGCACAAGCGCTGAACTTCTACGCATCTTACGTTCAGAAATGGTAACGCAGCTCGGCCGTCTAAGTTTAAATTTACAAAAACACCCACTCTTTCAAAAAGACTTCTGGAGCGAAGTAAGCTCGAGTTACAAAGGTGAAAACCCACGTCTAAAACAATACTTTGACGCACTCGAGTTACCTTATGGGGTGAGTTTGGCTGAAGTGAAGTCTGCTTATAAACGTATGATTAAACGTTATCATCCTGATAAATTTTTAGATGCTCATAAAAAGGCAGTGGCAACAGAACTCATGAAGAAGCTAAACGAGGCTTACGCTGTTCTTACTAAGCATTATGAGCAGCATAGGTCTTGGTGATTTAAGGTAAATAATCAGGGTTGTCCCAGACAATAAGGGTTGACCAATTATCTGAAGCGGTGTCTTCAATATAGTTTTCTAGTAAGCCTTTTACCTTAAAGCCATTGCGTAACTGTACTGATAACGTGCGGCCAAATATTTCGCCAGCAATCACTTTTTCAACGTACGCTTCTACAGTCATTTTTTTCTTGAATTTTGCGTAGGTAGGTATGAGCCCGCCAGCAACAATGCCTTTACGGTTTAATTTTTTAACCACATTTTTTCTTGCAGTGTAAAGCCTTCTCGCTAAGCCTTTACGACGATACTCAGGGTGCACACTTATATCAGCACCGTAATACCACTCACCTTCAGGATTATGCTTACTGTAAAACCCGTCAGCAATAATATCTTTAAAGCTATGCTGCGCATCATCAAAATCAAAATTAATTAGAAAGCCTGAACCTAAACCTACCACTTTAGTGCCATCTAAAAGAACAAAATTGCCTTCAGGAAATAGCTTACAGTGGTTAAGAAAATGTTCTTCTTGAAGTAATTCATGATTAGCTACCGTCGGAAAGCAAATATGCTGAAGTTCTGCTAAGCCCTCAGCATGCCAAGACTCAATGGTTGATAATTTAATCACGATTTAGAACTCGAGCTTCCTAAGGCTGCGCCTATACCGAGCGCTATATAAATGCTTGCACTAAAGTAATGCTGCACTCTAAAAAAGGATTTACTTTGCTTAAGCCAGTTACCAAAATGACTTGCCAGCAAAGCGTAAGCGCCATCACTCAAGAGTGCAACGAGTACAAAGACGGTTCCTAAAATCAAAATTTGCGATGCAGAACTGCCTTGCTCAGCCTTAATAAATTGCGGTAAAAACGCTAGAAAAAAAAGGGCTGATTTAGGGTTAAGTACATTAACAACAATACCCTCAAGAAAAATATTTCTAAAGGATTGCTGTTTAAGTTTATTTGAAGGCTCGAGTTTTGCTTTGCTAAAGAGCTTTTGTAGCCCTAGATAGATAAGGTAAGCTGCGCCTGCATATTTTATGAGGCTAAATGCAACTGCAGAAGATGCCAGTATGGCGCTTAAACCAAGTGCTGCCGCTAAAATGTGCACGTAAGCACCTACGCTAATGCCTGCCACTGAGACTAAGCCTGCTGATCTACCTTGATCTAAACTACGTGTAATGACATAAAGAACAGCAGGACCAGGCACAATAATAAGCGCAAAAGAAGCTAAAGCAAAAAGAGCTAACGTTGATAAGTCAGGCATAAGCTTTAAATACTAAAATGCTCGTACTCGTTTTCACTTGGTAAGCCCCAAACTGCCCAGAAGTCACCTGTTGCAGGTCGCATGATGGCAGCACCACAACTTTCAATATGTCTAGGGGGTTTAGATACTACACATATAGAATCACTGTCGCGCGTGACAGCTTGCAAGTCATGCTCATCAATAGCATCTTTGTTAAGAAGCTCATAGCCCCTTGCTAAACGACGCTCAGAACTTGCCTGAGAGCTTGCTTCTCGTTCACGTTGCACGGCTTGGGTTTCAGATACAAGACAATGATTGGTATGCACTAGAGGTTCATTTTCTAGTTCTGTAATAACTGTTTTGGTTGACATGGCTTCAACATTAAAGCCTGCACCCGATTTGTCCATAAGCATGTAATTGTGTGCGCCAGCCAGTTTAGCTTCAGTAATACAAGCAAGCGCATCATTAGCATTTGATTGCTCTAAGGCTTTACGGACAACAAAATTCCAGGTGACGCCCACTTGACCATCAGTAGCAGATAAATTATTAATGCCAATGGCGACACCTTCGCTGTTCATGCCAATCATACCAACACAGCCAACTGTGGTGAAAGCCATAAACTCAGGCTTATTTTGAGGTTTACCGCGAAGTAAAATAACATGCTCAGTTGCTGAATCATGCATATCCCAAGTTTGACCATAAAACCCTTGCTGCGTAGCCGTTTTGTTTTCAGGAACCAAAAAAGCTGTGCAATTATCTGCACCCGCATGCGCCGGAACAGGCTTAGCTAAAGGCTTAACTGCGTAAACTGTATCAATAAAATCAGTATAGCCACAAACAATTATTAGCTCAGCAACACTTACCCCCGTGGCATCTGCCATGCCTTGAAGTTCATTAAGTAAATCAGGCGAGTAAAGCCTGTGCTCTTCAATGCAGGCTTCAGCTAAGCCTATAATTTCATCACGACCTAAACTATTGCCTGCCCAAAGCGGGTTTGAACTTAAACGAACACGCTCAGTAGCAAAGTGCTTAATGCCCTCTTTATAAGCCAAACCATGCTGATACCCCATGTCATAATGCGAACCAGACATTTCTAAAACACGAATTTTATTCATAAGCTTCAATATACTCCTTACTAAGCCAACAGTGTGGCATTTTCATTCAACCAAGAAACGGATACTTGTGTACCCGGCTCGAGCATGCCCTTAAAGCCAGAATTAAGATTTTGTACCCTAACAACCAAATCAATATCGCTACCAGATACAACCCTATAACGAGTATCTGTGCCAATATAATAAGCTTCTGCAATTTCAGCCGTAATGACTGTAGATGTATCAGAATTTGAACCCACCGAGACAGGCTCGAGTTTTATTTTTTCGGGTCTAATAGCTAGGCTTGCTTTTTCACCTGTGGTTAATGCGTGACCTTTAAGCTTGCCTTCTAAACTGCGGCCATCACTTAACTTTAAGACAGCAGCGTCCCCTTTTACAGTGGTAAGCGTGCCATTTATAAAATTAGTTTCACCAATAAAATCTGCAACAAAACGATTGGCAGGCGCTTCGTAAATATCATCTGCATGACCAACCTGCAAGACTTTACCGTCACTCATAACGGCAATACGATCAGCCATAGTGAGGGCTTCTTCTTGATCATGGGTAACAAAAATAAAAGTAATACCCACTTCGCGTTGCATGGTCTTAAGTTCATACTGCATGGCTTTTCTTAACTTCAAGTCAAGCGCGCCAAGAGGCTCATCTAGCAAAAGCACAGCAGGTTTATTAACCAAAGCTCGAGCTAAAGCAATACGTTGCCTTTGTCCACCTGACAACTGATTTGGTTTGCGCTCAGAAGTATGTGCAAGTTGTACCAACTCTAAAGCTTCAATTGCTCGTTTTTTGGCTTCTTCTTTAGGAACTTTTGCCATTTTTAAGCCAAACATAACGTTTTGCAAAATACTCATGTGCGGAAACAAAGCGTAATCTTGAAAAACGGTATTAACAGGTCTATGAAAAGGTGGAATACCCTGAACTGCTTTACCACGAATAAGCACCTCACCTGAAGTCGGTTGCTCAAAACCAGCAATAGCTCTTAAGGTTGTGGTTTTACCACAACCACTCGGACCCAAAAGTGCAAAAAATTCACCCTCAGCAATGCTAAGCGACACATCATCAATAGCACGAACAACCTGACCTGATTTGCCATCTTTAAACTCTTTAACAATGTTTCGTAACTCAACCGAAGCCGTTGTCATAAGCTAGCAATTCTAAGAAAATTAGTTTTCATAAAAGCGACCTCACAAAGACTTTCACAAGATAAAACCTAACGCAAAGTATACCTAATTGTAGTCAAAATGTATCTACTCTCAATCAATAAAAAGCCGCTCGAGTCATACTCGAGCGGCTCATAAAGCTAGGGGTTAAAACTTACTGACCAACAAATATTCTTAGTTCGTCCCATGCGTCGTTGTAGAGCTGTTCACGTTCAGGGTCTTGAACAACAAAGAATAAGCGGGCTTGGGTTTCTGCGGTTGGGTAAATACCTGTGTTGCTTAGAAGGGCTTCATCGATAAAGCCACCGTCAATAGCTGCTTTGTTTGGGCTACCATAAGCAGTGTAATTAGAAATATCTGCACCTACTTTGGCATCTAAAATGTAGTCAATGAAAACTTCAGCTAAGGCTTGGTTGGGTGCGTCGACAGGAATAGCTAAGGTATCAATCCAGAAGTTAGAGCCTTCAGATGGAATGACATAACGATAGGTATCACATTCACACTCATCCATGATTTGGAAAATGTCGCCTGAGTACTCAGAGACAATATCAGCTTCACCACGAACGAGTACTTCTTGACCATCATCTTGATTAATGTAAACAACATTGCTGCCATTTTCAACTAAGAAGTCTTTAGCTTCATTAATTTCATCAAGATTACCTGTATTTGGGTCATAACCTAACATGCTGAGTGCGACACCCATGGTGGCACGTACATCTTCAAGCCAGCTTACTGGACCGTTATATTCAAAGACTTCTGCCCAGCTGGTAATTTCTTTACCTGTTTTTTCGATATTGTAACCAATACCAATAGTTCCCCACTGATAAGGCACACTGTAATCATTACCCTCATCAAAATAGAGACCTAAAAAGGTGTCATCTAAATTAGTAAAATTGGGAATATTTGCTTTGTTGATCGGCTCAACAAGCTCTTCGGCAATCATTATTGCTAAAACACTGCTAGAAGGAACCACAATATCGTAACCAGGGTTGCCCTGACGAATTCTGGCAAGCATATCGTCATCAGTTGGGAAGGTGTCGTACTGAACAGTGACATTACATGCTTCTTCAAAATTAGGAATAGTATCTTCAGCAATATAAGTGGTCCAGTTATAGACGTTAAGCGTTTGACCCTCAAAGCTTGCAGGGCAAACCCAATCTTGAGCTGAAGCTAAGCCTGCAAAAAGTAAAACAACCAAGAAACTACAAAGTTTTTTCATGTATGGCCTCCAAAAAAAAGAGTGTGACGTTTGGGGTTAAAACACATTCCTCTAAGTTCGCCACTTAGCTGTTTTTACCAAACACACGACTAAAAGAGTATCATTCTAAAAGGCAAAAAGAATGTAAACTGAAATATGCAAACTTAATCAAGTATTCAGGGAGAAGCTATGCGAAAAGTACAAGACCAAAGCTATTTGCTGACAGAACAATACAAAAATCAAGATAACTTGAGGGCACGCATAAATCTTCATGAACGCTTTAGTACAAACAAAACTGACTTTTCAACTTGGATACTTAGTCACATAAAACAAAATCATAACGAAGAAAAGCTAAGCTTACTCGAGCTTGGTACTGGCCCAGCTAATTTTTGGGTGAAAACAAAAGCCTTGGTGCCTAAGGCATGGCAACTTAGTTTAAGTGATTTATCAATAGGTATGATTGAGGCAGCGAAAGAAGCAACAAAAGACTTCACAAACCAAATTGATTACCAAGTTATAGATGCGCAAAGCATTCCTTTTGAAGATAATAGCTTTGACATAGTTATGGCGAACCATATGCTCTACCATGTACCTAATGTAGACAAAGCTATAAGCGAAATACGACGCGTCTTAAAACCTGACGGGCGTTTTTACGCAGCAACAAACGGCAATGACCACCTAAAAGAGTTGGATAGCTTTATTGTGGAACAACTCGCCAGCAAACTACCAGAATGTGAATTTGAACTCATGCGTGGTTTAGCGTTTAGACTTGAAAACGGCAAGGACATAATTAGTAAACAGTTTCAATCAATTGACTTGCATACCTTTAAGTGTGACTTAAGTGTTACTGAAGCAGAACCCTTTATGGCTTACATCTTATCAATGCAGCGTTTTCAAAGCCTCATAGAAACAACAAGTCAAGTAAAACTCGAGCGTGTCTTAAACGAAGCTCGAGTTTTGCTCGAAGATATGCTTAAAAAGGGAGCTATTCATGTGACGAAAGCTACAGGATTATTTGAAGCCCACTAAAAAACGGCTAAGGAGAGTTTATGTTACGTGATGAGCTTATAAAAAGAATTGAAGAACTACCCAACTTAAGACTAGCGTTCTGGAAAGATACAGACTTACTTTGTGTGCGTAATAAAGATAGAGAGATTGCACATTTTCAATCTGAAACGGAGCTAGATATTAGACTTACTCCAAAAATCATTAAACAAAAAGGATTGCAAGTACCAGAAAACAGCAGTAGTCATCTTGATAGATCAAAAAATTCAAGGTGGATAGTGCAATCTTTTGAACAAAAAGAAA
>CAYGTA010000124.1:0-7004 GCA_964352605.1 uncultured bacterium
GGTCGGAATTATAAAGCAGTGCGACATTTATAATTCAGCTTGGTATTAGGCATTTAAAAAACTGCAAACATTTTAAATACAAAAGGCTATATAAGTCGCACAAGTTGTTTGATAGGACAACAACTCGTAGAAAAGCTACGGATAGCTTGTGACCTTTTAGTTCATTCTGTAAGCTCAAGAGTCATTACATCAACACTAGGCTTCATGCTATCCAACTTTAGTCACTCGAGTGCGTCAGCCATAACTTCTATAAGGTGCTTGGCTTCTATTTTAGTACCATCTTTTATTTGATGACGGCAACTAAACCCACAAGCTACAATGTCGCCATCATGTTTTTTAGCAGCAGGAAATAAACGCCTCTCACCAATCTGCATACTCACATCATAGTGACTGTAACCAAACGAACCTGCCATACCACAGCAGCCCGAATCGACCTCAGAAACCTCTGTACTTGCCCAAGAAAGCACTGATTTGGTTGCGCTGGTACCCATAACAGCTCTTTGCTGACAATGCCCATGCAGCATAATGGCATTGTCTTTTTTAGTGAATACAGCGCTAGGCTCGAGTTTGCCTTGGGTCCATTCTTTAGCTAAGAATTGGTCTATCATTTTGACGTTATCAGCTACTTTTGTGGTTTCTTCACTGGGTATTAAATCTCGGTAGTCATCTTGAAAGGCAGTAACGCAGCTGGGTTCTAAACCAACAATTGGCACGCCTCTATCTGCGTAATCTTTGAGTGCTTTGACATTTTTTTGAGCTAGTTTTTTAGCTTCTTTTAATAGGCCTTTTGATATGAGGGTGCGCCCGCAGCATTGATAGGGTATAAATTCAACGTTGTAACCTAATTTGTCTAGTACTTTGGTTGCTGCCATGCCTACATTTGATTCATGGTACATGGTCCAAGTATCTGCAAAGAGTGCAACTGTTGGTTTGTTTTTATCTAAGCCAACCGTTTGCTTGTATTTTTTTGCGTAGCTGGCAAAGCCTTCTTTTGCGTAAAGCGGCATGACTCTACGTTTGTCAACCCCTAAGCTTCGTTCTAATAACCAGCGAAAAGGCTTTAACGGTAGAACACGATTTGCAATGGGTGCTAAAGCTTTACCCATTGGGCTTGTTTTAAACGCGTAAGCAAAGGCTTTTACGTTAAGGGGTGTGCCGTGCTCATCGTAGTAATGTTGTAAAAACTCATATTTTATTTTTGCCATATCAACTTGACTAGGGCATTCTGCTTTACAGGCTTTACACTCGAGGCATAAATCAAGAACATCATGAACGTCTTTACTGGTCATGCCGCCCGGCATGCGACCATTTATAGCTTCTCTTAAGATGTTTGCACGACCTCGTGTAGAGTGGTCTTCATCTCGCGTTGCCATGTAACTTGGACACATAGTCCCCGTAGTAGTCTTACGGCAAGCCCCTACTCCTGTACACATTTCTATAGCCCCTAAGTAGCCACCATCTTCTGAAAAGTCAAAGTAAGTTTCTATAGGTGCAGCTGCGTAATTTTCCCCATAGCGCAAATTTTCAGTCATAGGCGGAGCATTAACAATCTTACCGGGGTTCATAAGGCCTTTAGGGTCAAAGGCACGCTTTATATCTTGAAAATCTTTGTACAGAATGTCGCCAAAGAGATTTTTATTTTGATAAGAACGGATAAGCCCGTCACCATGCTCACCACTCCACGAGCCGCCATACTTTTTAACAAGATCAAAGGTATCTCTACTGATAGCCTCATATTTAGCAATACCTTCAGCAGTTTTTAAGTCAAGTAGCGGGCGTGTATGAATAACCCCCACCGAAGCGTGACCATAAAAAACTACAGGGGTACCATGCTTCTTACAAACAGCTTGAACTTCAGGAATAAAGTCAGCTAAGTGCTCAGGAGGAATTGCGGCATCTTCAATAAAGGGTGTAGGTTTAAACCGTCCTTTAATCGTTGCATATATACCAAGGCCAGCACGACGAAATTCTAGAACCTCATGTTGTTTTTGAGGATCACGAGCAACATAATTATGATAGCTCAGCTCACTAATACGCTCATCATCACGCATACTTTTATAAGCTTCATCCATCTCTCTTTTGGTTGCACCATCAAACTCAACCACCAACACAGCTTCTGGTTCACCCTTAAGCCAACTAATTAAAGGAGCAATTTTAGGATTTGCTTTACCAAGTGTAAATAAACCCTCATCCATCGTTTCAACCGCACTCGGACCATGCTCATTAATAAATTTAACCGCCAAAAGAGAATCTCGCAGGGTTTTAAAATGAAGCATAGAAAGCATACGCCACTTAGGAATAAGCTCGAGCTGCAATGTTACGTTCAAAATGAGTGCAAGCGTGCCTTCTGAACCTGTTACTATTTTGGCTAAGTTAAACGGCTTATCATCTGTAAATTCATCTAAGTTATAGCCCCCCACACGCCGCATAACTTTAGGAAAGCGCGCCTCAATCTCATCAGCATGGTTTGTAACTGACGCAAACACCGCCCTATAGGCATCCCCCTCTAAGGTTTTAAGCTCGAGCTTTGCTTTTAATTCTGTTTTGTTTAAGGCTTTAAGCTCAGCTATGCTACCGTCAGCAAACATTACTGTCATGCTGATAACAGCATCAACAGATTTACCGTATTTTATGCTGCGTGTACCCGCGCTATTATTAGCAACCATACCGCCAATATTGGCCCGGTTAGTTGTAGATATGTCTGGTGTAAATTGCAATTTATGAGGTTTAAGGAAGAGATTAAGTTCATCTCTTACAACACCTGCTTGCACTTTGACGGTGCGCGCCTCTTCATCAAACTCTAAGATTTGAGTCATGTATTTTGATACATCTACAACAATAGCTTCAGCAACCGTCTGCCCTGCTAAGCTGGTACCGCCACCACGAGGCAAGATAGCCAAATTATATTTATTTGCAATATCTACAACATGCTTAATATCTTCAACTGTTTTAGGTAAAACAACCCCGTAAGGCTCAATCTCATAAGGGCTAGCATCAGTGGCGTACAGGGCTCTAGCGCGCGCATCAAAACGAACATCGCCTTTTATTTTCCATTTCAGTTCATTCGCAACTTGGTCAAGCAAAGAGGGCGTTAAAACCAAAGAATCATGAGAAGCAGCTTGCATCATAGTAAGCGTATTATCTCATGATTCAATTAAGCAAGATACGGAGTTTTGTACCAAAAGAAAAAAAGCCCTCAAAATGAGAGCTTTTTTGGTTGGCCCACAGGGACTCGAACCCCAACCTACGGCTCCAAAAACCGCTGTCCTGCCATTAGACGATGGGCCAGCACATAAGTGCGTTAATGAGTTTAAAGGACAAACGCATTTATGTCAAGCTGTTTTTACCCAGTCACAAAGGCACAAGCAAAAAACTCGAGCATGCTTTAAAGTTAACGCCTTAAAAGCCTGATATTTCAGTGCTGTAAGAGTTGCGATAGCGGCTTACTTATACTATTTAGTGAAAGAGTTCGAACAACGTACATACCAGTGCATAACAACTCTTTCACCAGGAAGGCGTGCTTACAACCGTGTTGAGGGATGGGGCGGTAAGCACGCCTTCCCCTATTATTTAGAAAGCTTAATCAGCACTACGCTCAAGCCAAACACTAATCTCACTATCTGACGCAACATTAAGTACACCCTCGTAACTTTGGTAACGCAGATTCTCAGCAGCATTAGGCTCACGACTAAGCAGATAATCTAAATCTTGATTTACAGGAATTGTAAGCTCTAAAGGCGTTTTCCCCCTCAAGTCACCCTCAATAAACACATCTGCTTCACTCGGATCACTAACAAGTGTAACCGTAACAAACTCAAAAGCAAGCTCGAGCTCTGGTTCAATAAGTACCGAACGCGCTGACACTGTTTCAACAAAAGGCTGAATAAACAAATTCGTTGATAATGAACGCTCAAGCTGCGTTTGCAACAACGCCAACTCACTACTAATAAGCGCTTGTGGCGACAACCGATTCACCAGCAAAAAAGCACTCGTAAGCAAAAAAGCACAAAGCAAATACAAAAGACTATTACGCCTCAAATAAGGCATGGTCTGTTTAAACACCTTATGCCCAGATACCAACAAGCCTAAAACACCAAACATAAACGCAAACAACGCCAGCATAAGAGGTAAATCACGAACAATCGGCATAAACAGACCTAACTTTGCCAAGCAAACCGTCGAGCTAAAGCAAAAAGATTAGCGTTAGTTTAGCAGGTTTTTAAGAAACCAACGCCTCAACTGACCTTGCGTCGAAACAAGATTCAAGTACCTAAAAGATCTACAAGTTTTTCATATTGTGCGTGGGTGGCCAAAACAAACAACCGATCACCTGCTTGAAATATAAACTCAGGTTTAGGGTTTGCAAAACTTTCTTTAGCCCGAATCACCGTTACGACCGTTGCACCTGTTTGATTTCTAATGTCAAGCAATGCCAGACTTTTTAAAGCAAAAGAACTATCTTGCGGAACAATCAACTCTTTAACATTAAAATCTAAATTATTACTCACCAAAGTAGCCTGCATAAAATCAACAATTTCAGGTCTTAACACCCTATTCACCAAACGCTGCCCCGCAATAGAATAAGGATTAATCGTATCATTCGCACCTGCTTTTTGAAGCTTACGAATATCTCCATCTTCATCTGCCTTAGCCACAATAAGCAAATCCTTATTAAGCGCCCTAGCACTCATAACAATAAAAGCATTAATCGCATCATTACTCGTAGCAGCAATCAGAGCTTTAGCCTGAGTAACACCCGCAAGTAACAAAATGTCATCCTCTTCAGCATCCCCTTCAATAAGCAAAAAACCCTTCTCCAAACACTGCTGCTGCACCCCAACATCTGATTCAATAATGACAAACTCAACCTTCTCCCGCTCGAGTTGCTGCGCAATATGCTGCCCAAAGTGCCCAAAGCCTGTCACAATCACATGATCTTTTAACTGTGCTATTTTTTTGTTCATTTTTCGCCTTTCAAAAGGGTCACTCAGTCGCCTTGCAACAAGATAAGCTATCACTTCAGTAAATAAGTAAAACAGATTAGCAATGCCAGTTAAAGCAACAAAAATCGTAACGATACGCCCAAGCGTATTCAAAGGATAAATCTCACTATAACCAACCGTGGTGACCGTAATAAAAGTCATATAAATAGCATCCATAAAACTAGCATCATAAGGAAGCCATAAAAGATAATACGCAATAGAACCAAAAATAATAACAGCAGCAAAAAGACTAACAGGTAAACTAATTTTCTTAAGAAAAGCCTCAATACTGTCATCTTGATGATTCATAGCCTAAGTATAAGCCCTTTAGAAACTCGAGCCTTCAACAAGAAGCAAACAAAAAAATACCCATAAAGACGCTAAACTAAAATCCATGTCAGACTTTCACCCAAGACAACTAGGCCAAGCTTTACAAAATGGCCTTATAAGCACAACTAACCTCATAGCAGACTTCTCTCGCGATAAACCCAAAAACATCATCTTAGAATTAACAGGCAGCTACCCCACTAGAGAACAAAAACGAAAACTCACCGACTTCCCACCCCAATTTGGCCCCAAAGACCAAAGCTTAGAAGCCTTCGAGCAAGACATAAACGACCTATGCAACGCCCACTGGCTCGAGTCTGTAATTATTCGTTTTGAAGGCTTAAGCATAGACTTAGTAAAAGCCTATGTTTTACGTGAGCAACTTAGTCGCTTAAAAGCAGCAGGTAAACAGCTTAAAGTCATAACAAGTCAGCTAGGTATGAGTAGCTATTACTTAGCAAGCATAGCTAATGAAATCATACTGCCAGAATCAGCTGAGCTAAACATTTTTGGCTTTGCCATTGAAACAAACTTCTTAAAAGACGCACTCGGTCGCTTTGGTGTTGAATTTGAAAAAGTAGCCATAAAAGAATACAAAAATGCAGGTGATAACCTAACCCGCTCACGCATGAGCGAACCCCACCGCGAACAACTCAACGCACTCTTTGACGGCTTTCAAGACCACATGTATAGCGCGATTGCAAAGGCAAGGAACGTAGAAACCACTACAGTACACAACTGGATTGACTCAGGCATAACTTCTGCCCAAGAAGCCCTAGAAAAAGGCTTAATAGATCAAGTTAAATACGAAGACGAAATACTCCAAGAAAAAGACCTAAGCCTAGAAGACGCAGGTCGCTTTCTAAAAAAACAAAGACAAAGCCTAAACGCAGGCCGTGTCGCTGTCATAAGCTTAGAAGGCACCATAATGACAGGTAAATCACGCCGCAACGCCGTACCCTTACCGCTAGTAGGTGACACCTTTGCTGGTTCAGAAAGCATAATTGCTGCCTTCAGGCAAGCCGAAAATGACGACAGCACCAAAGCCATTGTTTTCTTTATTGACTCAGGTGGCGGCTCAGCTTTAGCTAGTGACTTAATGTGGCGAGAAGTCAAACGCATAGTCCCAACAAAACCCATCATTGCAGTCATGGGGCAATACGCAGCCAGTGGCGGCTACTACGTACTCACCCATGCCACCAAAGTCATCGCAGCACCCACCACCCTAACCGGCTCTATAGGCGTAGTAAGCGTAAAACCCATAACCGAAGCCTTTAACCAAAAATACGGCATCAATACAGAAATCATTCAAAAAGGTCGCTACGCGAACGCTCAAAGCAGCAGCAAAGCCCTAGACCCAGAAGAACGCGCCTTATTTGAACGCTCCATAGCCGAAGTCTACGACCGCTTCATAAGTCGTGTAGCTGAAGGCCGAAAACTAAGCAAAGAACGCGTGAATGAACTAGGTAGAGGTAGAGTCTGGACAGGTAGCGCTGCAAAAGAAAACGGTTTGGTAGACGAATTAGGCGATATATTTACAGGCATAAAGCTAGCCAAAGACCTAGCTAACTTAAAAGCAGATGCCCCTGTCTACAATGTAACGATTCCAAAGAAATTTCTATTACCTAAACTAGATAGCCCAGAAGCCATGCTTAAAAGCCTAAACCCTTTACTAAGTGAAAAAGTTTTACTCAT
>CAYGTA010000124.1:7104-11263 GCA_964352605.1 uncultured bacterium
TAAATCAAAAAAGGATTATGAGCTTTCTCAAAGCCAATGCTTGTCTCTGGCCCATGTCCGGGGTAAACCGTTGTGTCATCTGGCAAAACAAGTAGCTTAGTTTTAATACTCTCAATAAGTTGCTCGTGATTACCCATAGGTAAATCTGTTCGACCAATTGAGCCTTGAAACAAGGCGTCACCTGCAATGACAAAGTCTTGCGAGGGTACATAAAAAGCAATATGTCCTGGTGCATGACCCGGTGTAAATAAGCACACCACTTCAGTACCCGCTAAGACTAAAGTTTGATTGTCAGTAATTTTAGTAGGTTCTGTTGTTGGTTGCGTAAACGGAATCTCCCAGAGTTTTGCAGCTTTAAACCCATTCTTGTAAAGTTCAAAATCATCCTCATGCAGTAAAACTGGCACGTCAAAGACTTCTGTTATTCCTTGAACTGCACCAATATGATCAAAATGCGCATGCGTAAGCCAAATAGCTTCTAAGTTAAGCTTTTGCTGCTCGAGTGTGGTGAGTAGGCGTGGGGCTTCTTCGCCGGGGTCTATGAGTATGGCTTCTTTTGTTGTTTCATCAAATAGTAAGTAGCAGTTTTCTTGTAGAGGGCCTACGGTGTAGCGTGCTAATGATAGGGGCATGGTTTTAGTTTAACGTTTGTGTTCTTTTGTTGTGGTTTTATAGCTATTTTTTTAGCTTATTTTGGTTTTAGGCTGTTCTTGAGCCATACGTTTATGATTTGTGCGTAAGCTTGAAAGCGGTAGCGTGCGCCTTGCCAGAAACCTCGTTTTTCTTCTTTCATGACTTGTGAGACGTTGTGTAGGGGTATGTCTTTTACCTTCCATTTTTGTTTGGCTGCGGCTTGGGTTACGAGTACTTCTATGCCGTAGCCACTCGTTTTTATTTCTTTTAGACTGAGTAGTTTGTTGCGCTTTATGGCGCGTTGTCCGTTTAGGTAAGGCGCAAGGTTTTGGGCTACGGTGGTGGCGAGTCTGCCGCCTGCAAATACACCTCTGGTCATGATTATCTTGTCTTGTAAAACAGGCTCTGCTAAGTCTTTTATGTGTTCTGCGTTTAAGCCTGTCAGGTCTGCATCTATGAGTACGATTGTGTTTGTTTTTAGAGTTTCTGCGCCAGCATAAACCGCGCCACCTTTACCAACATTTTGTTTTAATTTAAGTACCGTTGCGCCTGCTGCTAAAGCCACGTTTGTGGTGTTGTCACTCGAGCCGTCATCTATCACTAAGACGGGGCCTAGTTTGCTTTCTAAGGCTACTTTGATGACCTTTGCTATGCTTGCTTCTTCGTTAAGGGCAGGTATAAGAATGCCGCAGTCACCTGTGACTACGGCATCTGAAGGGAGAAGGCTGGTGTTAGCTTCTGAAGAAAAGGCCACTGATTTCTCTGAAGGTTATTAAGACCATGAAGGCAAGTACCATCATGATGCCTAGGAAGTGAACAAATTCTTCTTGTCCGGGTTTGAAGGGTTTTCCTCTTATGGCCGTTATGGTTGATAAGAGCATACGACCTCCATCTAAACCGGGTATGGGTAGTAGGTTAAAGATTGCTAGGGATATGTTTATGAGCGCAGCTAAGGCCAGTACAGGAATAACGCCTACTTGGGTGGCTTGGTTTACTGCTGTTACTATGCCTACTGGGCCTGCTAGATCTTCAGATTGTTGACCTGTGAAGGCTGAGCCGATGCCTCTTACAAATCCTGTTACGGCTTCTGGGATGATGCGGATTGAGAAGGCGGCTGATTCACCTAGGGCAGCTATAAAGTTTACATTAGCGGGTAGGCTGACTTCTAAAGGTGCTATTTGAATACCGAGTAAAGCGCGTTCACCTTCAGCTAAGTCAGCAGGTGGCCAGTCTATAGAGTACGTTAGTATCTCCCCTGCGCGATTTAAGTTAATGTCTAGCGTTCCTTGCGTTGTTTGAATAATTTCAGTGACTTGGCTAGGGTTGGGGTCTGTTACGCCATTTATGCTTACAATGACATCTTCAGCTTGCATGCCTAACTGCTCTGCGGTAAGGCCATCGGCTAAACCTGCTATTTTTGCGCCTGCCATATCTGTTGGCATATTTGAGGTTAAGCCTCTATAGCTTGGGTCAACAGTTATAACTACGGCTAGTAAAATGATAGCTAGAAGGTAATTAGCAAGCACGCCGCCCACTAGTACCCACAGTTTTTCGGGTAAGCTTTTGGTTGAAAAACCATCATCAGGATAATCTAAGTTACCGAGTTCATCTTGTTTGGGTGCCATGCCAGGAATATCTACATACCCCCCAATAGGTAAAGCAGATAAACGCCACTCAGTACCACGCCACTGCTTACGCCACAGAATGGGGCCCATACCTACACTAAACGCCTTAACAGGCAAACCAACACTCTTAGCATTCCAGTAATGGGCTAACTCATGCACCGTTACGGCAGTTGTAAGAATAAGTAAAAAGACAATTGTTGTCAGCATGACCTAAGTATGCCAAAAAAGCGCATTAGAAACGGTTAGCTGACCCACGTAATGAAACAGCTATTTAAGGCAATGCCTACATTGCATTTGAAGTGTCAAAGTCTGTAACAATAGAAGCATGACTGTCGTCACCGAACTGCTTCGTAGTTATATAGAAAAACACCCTATAGAAATAGCGCAAGTTATAGAGCGCTTCTCAACAGAAGAAGCTTGGGAACAACTCAAAGATAGTGAACTAGAAGATCAAGCTGAAGTTTTAGAGTTTTGCACGCCAGAGTTTGCTGCTCGGCTACTTAGAGAACGTGAAGCTGACACGCGTTACGAGCTTTTTAGAGAAATGGATAGTGACAGTTTAGCGAACCTTTTACCTTACTTCTCAAAACTCGAGCAGGACAAGATTATTCAAGATTTACCTGCTTTGCATGCTGAAGAGGTTGTGTCGTTAGCTGATTATGCTGAGGATACGGCGGGTAGCATTATGAGCCCTGACTTTACAGCTTTACGTGAAGATGCTTCTGTTTCTGATGCAATTAGGCGACTTAGGCGACTGGCTTTGGTGGGTCGTTCTCCATCGTACATTTATGTTATTAATGATAATGAGATGCTTACAGGTGTGCTTATGATGCGTGATTTGGTGTTGAGTCATCCGAATGAGCGTTTAAAGAACATAATGATTAAAAATGTCATTAGTGTTGAAGCTGAAGATGACCTTGCTGATGTTGCGCAACTCCTAAGTGAACGTAATTTACTGGCCGTGCCTGTTGTTGATGAAGCTCAGAATTTGGTGGGGGTCATTACAGGTACGCAGTTAGTAAGTGAACTTCAAGAAGAAGGCTTTGAGGATGTGCAGAAAATGTTTGGTGCGGGTTCAGATGAGCATGCGACATCACCCTTTCCTTTTGCCATTCGTAAGCGTTTACCTTGGTTGCAGGTTAATTTAGCAACTGCTTTTTTAGCTGCTGCAGTGGTTGGTTCTTTTGATGCTTTGATTGCGCAAATAACCATTTTAGCGGCCTTTTTGCCTGTTGTTGCAGGTCAAAGTGGTAATGCTGGCGCGCAAGCTCTTGCAGTTATGCTGCGCTCTTTAGCTATGAATGAAGTAGATAGTAAACAACCCCGAGCTGTCCTTATCAAAGAAGGCATAGTGGGTTGTGTAAATGGCTTTGCGACAGGTTTAACAGCAGGGCTTATTGCTTGGTTTTTTAGTAAAAATATGGTTTTTGGTCTCGTTATAACAGTAGCCATGACGCTTAATTTAATTATTGCTGGCTTAGCAGGTGCTGGCATACCTATACTTATGGAACGACTGAACCAAGACCCTGCTCAGTCCTCGAACATTATTTTAACAACCATTACAGATGTACTTGGCTTTGCAACCTTTTTAGGTCTTGCCTTTTTAGCAAGACCCTTTTTAGGTAATTTGATGTAGTGATTTATTGAGTAGCAGCAGTAGCTAAATTAGTCAATACGGTATTGATGCGGGTCAACGTTTCATCTAGACCTTCTAAATTATGGCGAGCACCTAAATAGTAAGGGCTATTAAAGCCAACAAATACGCTACCGTCTTCTGTTTGCCAGACAAGCATTTTTTGCGGCAAATCAATCGCAATGCTTGGATACGCCTGCATAAGAGGTGTACCAATCATAGGGTTACCAAACAAAATAACTCGAGTTGGTAAAAGCTCGAGTCCGTT
>CAYGTA010000125.1:0-11255 GCA_964352605.1 uncultured bacterium
ACGCAAGCTAAACACTCGAGCGTATCAATGTAGCCATGGTAATGAATAGCATTACCATGGCTTTTTACTTTATATAGCCTTTTGCAATTAAAACAATGCAAGCGTTTTAATTGTCGAACTAGGTGAGTAAAAACAGATGAACTAAGTTGATGCTGTGTTTTATTTGAAAGCCGCTATATACACCCCTCTTTCTTGACTGTTACCTAACTGTAATATTAGTTCTTTATGCTCTTAAGCTAATGTGCGCTGTTGTAAATCAATAGGCACCCTTAGTCCCGGAGGCTCGTTGTGAAACACCATTCTTTTCTTCTTTTTACGTTACTCTTCTTGCTTGCAGCCTG
This sequence comes from uncultured bacterium, assembly GCA_964352605.1. GTDB lineage: Bacteria > Deinococcota > Deinococci > Deinococcales > Trueperaceae > JAHEBB01. The sequence continues at coordinate 342 of CAYGTA010000125.1, forward strand.
TAGTACCTCAACTACTGTTGGTCCTCAACCCCAAGAAGAACCCATTACTGACATCAGTGGCTTAGATGTTCCTGATGATTTTGATTACGCAACCACCCGATCCATAAACCTAAGCGTTAGCGCTAAAGGTGATATAGGGCAAGCACTCGAGTTTGCGCTTGTTAGTGTTTCGGCTGAGTCTGGTGATTTACTTAAGGCTGTGACAAATGCAGAGGGTTCACTTGAAACTGTGCTTACGCTTCCTTCTTATCTTTCGAGTCTTGAAATTAGCTTGACGCATCCTGATTTTAAAGAAACTAAAACCATTGGCTTGACATCTTCTTCTGAACTTAGCGTGGTGTTTGACCCTAATGCAGCTAACCTTATGAGTGCTGCGGGCAGTATTCCGTTTACGACTTGCCCTACGCTTGGTTTTTTGTTTCAGAATGGTACGACTGATGCTTATGGTGTAAATCTTGCTTCAGGTGCTACGCCTATGCTTAGTGAGAATTTATCTGACCCTGACTCTGGTTTGAAAAAAATTAATGCTATTGGCTTTAATATTTTAGATAACTATATTTATGGTCACTTAAATGGTGATAAGAATGGCACGATTGCTAGAGTTGGTTTAGATTACGGAGTCACTGTGCTTGGGCCAATTGCAGGTTTAGAGGGTTTTGGCTTTTATGTGGGTGATGTCAGTGCTGATGGACACCTTTACTTAACCACTGCAAACAATAGTAAGTTCTATATTGTTGATGTTGATGCTAGTTCTGATACTTACCTTGAATTAATTGCTGTTAGAGACTTTAGTCGGAGAATACAAATTTATGATTGGGCGTTTAACCCGCTTGATAATATGATTTATGCTGTTCAAACAGATAATAATGGTAGTCATTTGTTCAGAGTTAACCCAGCTTCTGGTGCAGTTGAAGATTTAGGTGCAACAGGTATTCCTAAAGGCACTTATGGTGCTGGTTACTATGACGCTTCAGGTTACTACTACGTAAGTAGTAATAATACAGGTTTCATCTACCGTATGGACACAACAAATCCTGCTGGTCTTTCAGCGCAAAACCCTATTAATAGTTCAACGCAAGTAAGTACTTTTTCAACCAATGGCCCTAAATCTTCTAGTAATGATGGTGCTCGTTGCATGAACGCAGCTTCACCTACTGAGGCAGATGATAATGATGGTGATGGTGTTCCTGATAGTACAGATGAATACCCCTTAAACCCTGATTATGCCTTTAATAATGTCTCTACGGGCAGTTTAGCCTTTGAAGACAGATGGCCTTTAGAAGATGATTATGACTTTAATGATGTTGTTATTGATTACAGCATTAACCAAATTACCAATGCTTCTAATAACGTGGCTACCATTGTTGCTGACTACACCTTTAAAGCTGCTGGCGCTGCTTACACAAATGCTTTTGCTATAGAATTACCGTTTGCCCCGAGTGTCGTTAAGAGCATTACGGGTGCAAATGTAAACTATCAAGGTGAATGGTCTTACCTTAACTTTAACGAGAACAAAACAGAAGCAAACCAGACAAACGCGGTTGTCTTTATTAGTGATGACATTGGTCGTACCCTTGGTTACTTAGTCAATACCGACCCGAACGGTAAAAGCAAAGATCCTGTAACTGTTAGTGTAAATATTGACCTTGTCACCCCACAGCCTTTAGCTGGCTTAAGTGTGCCCTATAATCCCTTTTTGGTAGCTAATGTCAGCGACATAAGTTTAGCTGGCTTCTCAACACCAAGGGTTCGTGGCACCGAGATTCACCTTGCGAATCATGCACCCACTGATTTGGCTGATTTAAGCTTATTTGGTACAGGAGATGACGATAGTGATGTAAATGCAGATCGTTACTATTTAAACAGTAGTAACTTACCTTGGGCTATGCACATTCCTGAAACCTTTGAGTACCCTGTTGAGCGTGCACAAGTACTCACTGCACACAAAAAATTCTCAATCTGGGCAAATACCAGTGGAGCTTCTTACGGTGACTGGTACCAAAACAAAAGCAGTTACCGCAACACTCAGTTCATCTACTAACCCGCTCTCAAAACCGTAAAAAACGAGCAATGAGTAACAACTCATTGCTCGTAACTTTTTACGCATTACTGCTAATCAGCCAAAGACTCGAGTGTTAACTTGTAGGCTGTTTCGAGTGCTTTGAGTGGGTCAGCTTTGGGGCTAAATTCATGACCTATGTAGCCCCTATACTCGGTTGCTTTTATGGCTTTAAAAATAGCTGGGTAGTAAAGTTCTTGAGTGTCATCTATATCTTGCCTACCGGGATTACCTGCCGTGTGGTAATGCGCAATATGCTGAGCATGCGTTTGAATGGAGCGAATAACATCGCCCTCCATAACTTGCATATGATAAACATCAAATAAAAGTTTGAACTTATCTGAATCAACTTGCTTAACAAGCTCCACGCCCCAAGCAACCGAATCAGCTTGGTAATCAGCGTGATCCACTTTGCTGTTAAGCAACTCCAGTACAAGCTGCACACCTGCATCTTCCGCCATGGGCACTAGTTCACGCATAACTTTAGTAGCATTAGCTAAACCAACATCATCAGCTAAACCCTGCCTGTCACCCGAAAAGCAAATAAGATTCAGCAAACCCCATTTTTTAGCAAGCTCGAGCTTTTCTGTTAAAGCTTGCTTTATGTAACTTAGGTTTTCAAGACGATTAAGACCTTTAGGTTCTAGCGGATGCCCTTGCGTATTCACGATAGTCAAACCATACTCTTTAATGATTGGCCAAACTTCAAAAGGGGGTATGTCTATACCGTCATAGCCTATTTCGGCAGCCGTTTTAATAAGCGTTTCAGCGTTTATCTGCCCATCTGAAAAGGTCCACCATGCAAAAGATTGCTTTATCATAAGATATTCAAACTACCATAAAGATTGTCCGCAGCGCAGCACAGAGCAAGGCGTTAGAGTTCTACACTTATAAGTATGACTGAATTTAAAAAAGCTACATTTGGTGCTGGCTGCTTTTGGTGTGTTGAGGCCATCTTTCAAGATTTAAAGGGTGTGCATAGTGTAAGGTCTGGCTATACTAATGGAGTTACGCATAACCCTCGTTATGAAGATGTCTGCTCTGGAACAACAGGTCACGTGGAGGTTGTTCAGATAACGTTTGACCCTGCTGTTATTTCTTTTGAAGATTTACTTTATGTGTTTTGGCGCACGCATGACCCGACCAGCCTAAATAAACAAGGAAACGATGCCGGTACACAGTACCGTAGTGGTATTTACTATAATTCCAAAGAGCAACGAAAAGTAGCTGAACTATCTCTAGCAGAAACACAAGCAAGCGGATTATGGCCCAACAAAATCGTGACTGAGATTGAAGCTTTACAGCACTTTCACGAAGCAGAGGGATATCATCAAAGTTATTATAAACTCAACCCCCAAGAGCCTTACTGCATCTTTGTGATTGACCCTAAAATGAGCGTTTTCAAAGACGAGTTTAAAACTCTGCTTAAAGATAGTGTGAGTGTTTAAACGTGCAGCTTTGCCTGATTCCCCTTATGGGACCTTTGCACCTTCGCTACCCAAGCTATAACACAGTTGCTGTACGTGACGTAATGATTGCCTTTAACCCAGACGCTGTAGCCATAAGCGCACTCGAGCCTAATGCCTTAACTAATAAGCGCTGGCAAGATACACCTGAAATAGCCTTACCGTTAAGTGTCATGCCGTGGCTCAAAAAACACACTATAGATGTTCACTTAATTCATGAAGCCAGCCCAGATGAAGCTGCCCAAGCAGACTTCTACCGCTTTGCCAACGAATACCCGCAACTCGGTCAAAAACTAAGCCAAGCAGAAGCTTATTTACGCCCCTTAGACAGCTTGCTCGCAGAAACCCTAAGCCTAAAACGCATTTTAAAAGAAGTCGTACCACTGCTAAAAGACTATCAAGAAAATAAAGAACAGTTACTTGAAGATGGCCCCGCAACCGACTGGCTACATGAACGCGTAAACAGCATGGCTAAACGCATCCTAAAGCTAAAAGAAAACAAAATAGCTGTACTCGCCAGCATAGACCACATCCCCTTCTTAACAGCAGCCCTAAAAGAACACAGCGAGATACTCGAGCCTCCCGAAATCGATATTTCTGAAGAAAGCCGTGAGCGTAGTTTGCTTGATTTTGCGTTTAGGCTCGATGTGCCTGAACCCGGTAATTTGATAGCTAAATTACGTGAACTGAAAAGCCCAGAAGCGCGCTACCACGAGGCCAATTTACTCTTAAACAACGCACATGTACCCGAAGCACTGAAAGTTTTAGAAAAAGCAAGCCAAACTGACTTTGCTGAACCTTACTACCTACCTGGTTTTCTGCTTTCTCGCTTAGGGCAACTTTACGACCTTATGGGTAACCGTAAGGCAGCCATTCGTTCTTACAATGGGGTTCGCGCACTTAGTTACGCACCCATAGAAGCCTTAGAAGCCGCTAAAGAAGGCTTAGAGAAACCCTTTGGCGAAGAAGAAGATGTACCTAACTGAATTGCTTCTTTAAGTAGTGCCAAGCTACAGGGTCTACTTTGCTGCCGCCAAGCCATCTTTCTTCTAAATTTTCTATACCGTAGAGCGACCACAAGCCAGCCTCTGTCTCAGCTGTCCAATTAGCTGTTACTTCTTCGTTACTTAAGCCTTCTTGCTTTAGTAGGCTTTGCAACCAAATTATCGCTTGAGAATCTAACTGTATAGGTTCATCTTTTGGTTTATCTAAGTACAAACGGTGTAAGTTAAGTAAGCGTTTTAACTCAGAAATAGGGGTTGGGTGGTCATCTACACGTAAGTCTATCCAGCGGTCATTTTGCCCACCGTAGCCTTTGTTTTTACCTACAACCAAAAGTGCAGCAGATTGGCGACCTCGTTTATCTCCGCCAACAAGGTCAGCTGCAAAGAGTGCCTCTAAGATGCGCTCAGGAAAGCTTAGTCCTTCTTTTAAAAAAGTTGTCTCAAGCGCAGTTAGCACTTCTTCACTTGCCAATATATTGCCTTGTGCTGCGTAGTTGCGCCCTGTTACACCACCTGCCCAAGCATGGCAAGCTTCACCTGTAAAACTCAAACTCGAGCCGTCATGACTGACCATGCCGAACTGTCGTTGCTTTATGTTTGGGTCTATTTTTTTGAATTCGTTTAGGCAGTCTTCTGGTGTTTTGCCTTGGGCTAGTAGGTCTAAACCAAGCGTACCAAACTGACTGTTTACGTAAGATTGAGTTGCGACAGCACCTACACCTGCTTTTGCGTAGGGCACTACGGCACCAACAGCTAAGAATTTGCTGGCTACTGCCACGCCTAGGTCACCTGTTGTTTCATCTCTGGCGACCAGTGAAAAGGTTGCTATAAGAGGATTTGTCATTTATGTCCCTTCTTAAGGCTTGCTACTCAGTTTGCTTGCTTCAAGTTTTGCCTCTTCTAAACTTTTGACATCGCCATCTAGTTGTTTTTGAAATACTTGCTCGAGTAGCTCTGAGAAGTGTGGCCCGCCTTTTAAGTAATGCTCAGGTAGCGCTTGGTCTTTAGCTAAGTCAATTAAGTGCCTACCTAACAAGATGGGTTTAGGGCTTTCATGTTTGAGTTCTAAGCTTTCTGCAAGCTCGAGCATTTTTTTTGCACTTTCAGGTAAGCCTTTTTTTAAGGGGGGCCTACCAGAAGCATCGGCTTCTATAAGAAGCGTAAGCATGTTTATGTTGCTAGGCTCGAGTCTTATGGCGAGTCGGCGTATGCTTTTTGGGCTTTGTTGATTTAGGTGGTTCATGTGGTCTTTTACGAGGGGTTTTACGTGCTGAATGATGCTTTGGGGTGCGTGTATTTTTTTAAGTAGGCTTTCACTTAAAGGCACGCCTTCTTCTGCGTGTCTAGGTGACTTCCAGCAATTATCTTCTTTAATCGTGGTGGTAGCTTTGCCTAAATCATGGCAGAGGGCAGCAAATAGCAGTATTACTCGGTTTTCTTCATTTAAGTTTTCACGTGTCGCTATGGCGGCAGCTTCATCTAGTACATATTTCGTGTGTGTCCAGACATCTCCTTCAGGGTGCCATTGGGGTTCTTGCGGAATGCCTAGCAGCACACTGAGTTCAGGGTAGAACTCGAGCCATCCTGTTTCTAGCAGTACGTTTAGACCTTGGCTGGGTTTTGTAGCTTTGGCTGCCCATTTTTGCCATTCTGTCCAGATGCGTTCTTGGCTTAGGCTGCTGTATTCATTTTTGAGGCTTTGCGCTAGTTTGGCTGTTTCTGGGTCTAGGCTAAAGTTGAATCTGGCTGCAAATTGAAAGGCTCTTAAGACTCTTAGGGGGTCTTCGGCAAATTTTGTGCTTACGTGTTTTAAGCGTTTGTTTTTTAGATCTTCTTGCCCGCCGTAGTAGTCTAGAATCTTTCCGCTTCTGTTTACTGCTATGGCGTTTATAGAGAAGTCTCTTCGTGACGCGGCTTCTTTTGGCGTCATGTTTGGGTCTGCTTCTATGGTAAAGCCTTTGTAACCCTGTGATGTCTTGTTTTCTCGTCTGGGTAAAGCAAAGTCATAATCTTGTGTTTGGGTGCTTAGCTTTATAACAGCAAAAGATGCGCCAACTTGCTCTACTCGGCCAAAAGGCTCGAGTGTTTCTATGAGGCTTTTGGCATCTAGTTTGTAAACTTCTATGTCTATGTCTTTGCTTTGTTCGCCTAGTAGTAGGTCACGTACAAATCCTCCTATAAAAAGGATGGTGCCGCCTGCATTTTCTATGCTTTCTAGGATGGTTTGAAGTTCTGGGTTTAAGGAAAGCTGCATATTTACCTTGTGATTGGGTTCTTATCCGAATTTTGTTTAAATTACTTATGAGGCTTAGCGATTTAAGTGCGAGCGGAGTGAGAGATGATGGAAATAGAATTTACTTTATCAGCTAATTTGTGAGGGTTTGTATTGTATGGGTTTAGTGTCAAGATAACGCTTCAAATCACAATTACAACGTGTATGAGCTACAAGTTTGTAGAACGAGTTTGCGTTTATACTTTTGTTACCTTCGAGTAGTGCCTCTCTGCTGCCCCCTTGGTTTCTACTCGAAGTCTTTTTTATAGCTCTACAGTCAATGTCAGAATCATAGACAGCAAATGTCTTATCTTTATTGCTAAAAGCTATTGCTCAGTCGTATTGGCAAAGTGTCAACAGGTCTGCGAAGCACTACAAAACCATTAAGATGTCTGATTTTTTCAGTAAAATCGTCACCTAGAAACATCTGCTTTAACTCACATACTTTTTGCTAATTTTAAGAATGGCTACTAGATAGCTGCTTGATGAATATGAACATGGGGTTCTAGTGAATGAGGCTTTTCTAAACCATGTGCTTCCATTAACGCTTCATCAGCCATGACACTTTCAGGTTTACCGTCAGCAATGATGCCACCTTCATCTAGTAAGATAACGCGATCACAGACTTCTAAAATAAGCTCTAAGTCATGACTTGCCACAAGAAGCGTGTGGTTAGCATTTTGCAAAAAGGTAATAAGGCGTCGTCTTGAACGCATATCAAGGTTAGCGGCAGGCTCATCATAGAGAACAAGCTTAGGTTGCATCGCGAGGGTTGTGGCAATAGCTACCATACGGCGTTGCCCACCTGATAAATGATGCGGTGCTTGCTCCGCTAAGTCTGTTGTATTGGTTAATCGCATAGCTTCAGAGACTCTTTGCTCTACTTCTTCAGGGCTTAAATTTAAGTTTTGCGGACCAAAAGCTATGTCATCTTTTACAGTGAGTGAGAAAAGTTGATCAGCTGCATTTTGAAAAATAAAACCAATATCACTACGAAATTTATTACTCACCAAGTCTTGGTTAAAGATTTTTATGTTACCTTTTTTAGGGGCCAGTATGCCGCAAAGTAGCATAAACAGCGAGCTTTTACCTGTACCGTTAGGGCCTATTAGGCCAACACGTTCGCCAGCTTTTATGTTTAAGTTTAGGTCTTCTAAAATTGTTTTTTCAGGGCTATAGCCAAAGTTTAGCTTTTCTACAGACACAGCTGTTTCACTTGCTAGTTTGGTAATGGCAGTGTCAGTATTCACGCTGACCTCCTCTTGGGTTTTGTTTTGGCCGTAGCCTCTTAAACGCATAGCATAGTAAACACGTTCAGATGTTTCGTAACTACGAATAATTAAACTCGCTAACAGACTACCTACACCCGTTAAGGTGTGTTTATTAAATTTAGTGGGTCTAAAGCCACGCAGCTTCATAGCACGCTGCATTTTTTGGAGCATGTCACCCAGCTCATAAACGTACCTAAAGGTAAGCAACGTTAGGTCAGCTAGCGTTTGGGGAATACCCAGTTGCGTCATGGCTTTTAAGGTGTTAAGTAAAGAAGAGGTTCCAAATAAAACCACTGCGACTGTCAATATGCTAATAAAGCGACTGACAACCAAGATCATTTGCTCAAGGCCTTCTTGTTTAATACTTAAAGGGCCAAAACTATAAAGCACAGTTTGCCCTGCAAAGAGTGGCAAGAAAATAACCATAGCAAGGACAAACACACCAGGGTACTTAAGTCGTTTGATTAAAAAGGGCAGTGGCAGCCTTGAAACACCGTAAATAATTGCGCTAGCAAGCAGCATGAAAGGTACCAAACGAAGGTCACGCACCATAGCAAACAGCATCATAAGAGCAAATAAAGCAATGAGCTTAAATTTAGGCTCGAGTCTGTGTAGGGGTGAATTTAGGTTGGCGTAGGCGTCAATTTGCAGCATGGCTCACCTGTACTGTTGATACTTTTGAACCTGCACTGTGGGGTAGTAGGTCGGGTTTAACACGTTTTAAGAAGCCAACCAAAAAGGCTGCGAAAGCACCTTCTATGAGGGCTAGCGGTATGTGGGCAATACTTAGGGTTAGTATGGCTGCGCGTTCAGCTTGTACATCTAGATAACTGGGTACGCTGGTAAAGAGTAGTGTAAAAGCAATGCTGGCAGCTAAAAGTAAACCTATGGCTCCACCTGAAAAGGCAAGGCTGTTAGTAACCCATGTTTTGCTTGAGAAGCGGTTAAGCCTGAAGATTTCGTAAGCAATAATAGCTGGTATGCCCATCATGGCTGCATTTACCCCTAAGGTTGTTAGACCACCATGTTGAAACATGACAGCTTGTAAAAATAAGCCCACAACAATGGAAGGTACAGCGTAGTAGCCTAGCAAAACACCTAGTAGACCATTGAGAATAAGGTGCACACTTGTGGGTGGTACCGGAATGTGAATCCATGAGGCCACAAAGAAAGCGGCGGTGAGCAGCGCTGCTTTGGGTACCTGTCTATCTGCGTCAGGCTGTTTTTTGAGTTTTCTTAAAGACGCGTAGGTGGCCACTGCTGTCACGGCGTAACCTGCTACGCAGACGCCTATAGGTAAAATGCCATCTGGAATATGCATTTAGACAAGTCCTTCCTTTAAAACGGTTGGTTTTTGTTTCGCTTTTTTTTGTCTTGCAGCAAAGTAAAACGCTGTACCTATAAAGCCCCATACAACAGATACTGACATTAGGATGATTTGAGCTAAGGTAAAACCTGTTGTGCTTGCTTGTGATGCTGAAAGGCTTGCCATTGTGTTTTCATCTAGTTGTAAACGCAAAATATCACCGTGACCCGCTTTGCGTATTTGCACTTCCCAGAGGCCGGGCAAACTGCTGTCAGGCGCGAAACGGTAACTACCTAGGGCATCTGCTTCTGCAACTAACCAGGGGGTAGCGGGGTCGCTAGGTGCAAAAATAGCAACTTGTGCTTCGTTCATAATTTCACCCGTGTCAAACTTGGCGTTCATAATAATATCGCCAGTAAGGGGGTCAATCACATGGTTAATAATGACACCATGTGCCTCTGCAAAGCCCAATAGCAAAAAGGCCGAAGCAAGTAAACAATTCATTAAGTTTTTCAATGGTTTTATCGTCCTAGGTTTTAATTTCAAGATTGTTTAAGGGTTAATTTCGCTGCTTAGGCTTTCAAAGCAATGCCCCTCGCCTACATGCCCAAGGTTAGGGAATATCTCTAGACTTAGTTTAGCGTAATCTGCTTCTGATAATTGCAATGCAAGCTGCTCATTTTGTAAGTCAAGCATGCCCTCTTCAGCAAGCACTGCAAAAGGTTCAAAACCCAGTGCGCCTTGATTTAGACTATCCGCAGAATCTAAGTCAATATCTCCAAAAATATGGTCAAAATGAAAGGTCATTTCAGTCACAGCGTCAGCTGTACTTGTCACAATGCCTTTTCGTTGTTCACCAATAAAGGTACCGCAATCATAATGAAATGCTTGAGAGCTAGCAATTACAAAGTCAATGGTTTCGCCATCTTTGCTAGCTGAACCCTCGAGTCTTAAGCTAGGGTTTTGCATGTCGGAGTTCATTTGCCAGCTCAAGGCATTGTAAAAGCCTTCAGGCGCTTCTGTTGAGGCCACCAAAATAGGGCTTGCGTTTTCATCGCCTTCAGCCAAATCAATAAAGTAAGTACCTGCAAGGCCAATCATTTGAGTAGCTGTTGTTAGTTGCGTTTTGGCTTCAAAAGGCGGGTTGGTTTGGTAAGCACGAATGTTTGAAAGGTTTACAAAAGCATGCTCAAAATTTATTTGCCAGCCATCTTTCGACACAAAGCCTTGCCTAACAAAGTCTTCGCCATTTGCTTCAAAACCAAGCTGGCTTTGCGTAAACCCAAAACTTAAACAACTAATAACCAATAAGATTAAAATAAAAGAGAACTTATTCACTAGTTTACTATAGAGCCTTAGTACCCTAAAAAACTGTAGTGGTTTCTACGCTATTTTTTAAGTCTGAACATTCTATGAACTTACTTTCTAAGCTAAGCTGCCCTAAAGGCAATTGCAACAAAGCTCTTCTAAGCGTCTTAGCGTATCGAGCTTACAAGACCAATGCAGCTTGGTAGCATTCTCAACAACAGCTAATCA
>CAYGTA010000126.1:0-7092 GCA_964352605.1 uncultured bacterium
ACGTAATCAACTCTGTAAGAGTTTATGAAGTACCTTTTCGGACTTGGTATTATTGGAAATACAAACACTATAGATGTCAACAAAGAAAAATAGCCTTTTGAGATGTACTCAAAAGGCTATTTTGAAATTCACTTAAGTCTAGAAGTACTGTTGCAAAGCTTGTTCCGCAGGGCTATAACCTAGGGCTGAAGATTGACTCCAGATGTCACGCGCTTCGTTATATTGCTCTTGTGCGTACATAGACAAACCTAAGTTGTAAAGCGCTTCAGCATCATTTTCATTCTCTTCAAGAATAAGCTGATAAACAAATGCAGCATCTTGGAAACGCTCTGTCTTAAAGTAAGCAACACCTAAGTTAGCCTTAGCTTCAACACTCTCATTATCAAGCTGCACAGCTCTCTCAAGGAAGCTCACAGCATCTTCATAAGAAGATGTACTTAAAGCTGCAAAGCCTGCCCATAAGAAGGTATTAGCGTCATTAGGGTTGGCTTCTAAAACTTCGTCAAACAAAGCAGTTGATGTTGCATAATCACCTAAGCTAAAGCTAGCACGCCCCTGCAAGGCAAGCAGTTCAGAACGTTGAGCAGCCTCTTCATCAAGACGTTGCAAAGCCTCTTGAGCTGCCGTTACAGCCTGCTGAAACTGACCTGTTTGCTCATAACTACCCGCCAACAAAATATAAATCTCAGTCACATCAGGATTCAAAGCTCGAGCTTGCTCAAAGTAGCTTATGGCGGTTGGTAGTTGCTCTGCTTCTAAGGCAATTAAAGCTAGATTATAGTGAGCTTGCCAAACGTTAGCATCAACACTTAAAGCTTGCTGAAATGAGGCGCTTGCTTCTGCTTCTCTTTCTAAGTCACGCTGTAAGTTACCTAGTCTAACCAGTAGGTTTGCTCTTGCGCGGCTGTCACTTGCTGATAAGCGTGCAAGTGCTCGCTCTAATGAACGCAAAGCATAATCCGTTTGATCTTGCTGAATGTAAATATCTGCAATGAGGCTACTCACTCTGTAGTCACTACCCATTGTTTCTAAGGCACTTAAGTCAGCTAAAGCTTCACGGCCTTGACCAGCCCTGTAAAGAGCATCGGCACGTTGTAAGATAATTTCACGATTTTCTGCATCTAACTCGAGTGCGCTGCTGTAAGCTTGGGCTGCTTCTGCGTAGCGATCTGTGGCTTTGAATTGACCTGCTAAGCCTAGGTAGGCTTCTACAAGTCGTGCATCGGGTGTTTCAGGTGCTGCTTCAGTAATAGCTTTTTGAAAAGCTGCTATGGCCTCGTCAGGTTGAAGCAGTTTTGCTAAGGTAACTGCTTGGTTGTAGTGTGCTTCAAATCGGTCTGGGTAAAGTCTAGCAAATTCACTAAATTCAAATAGCGCTGATGGATAATCGCCGCGTTCAAATTCGGCTAAACCTAAACCAAAATGAGCTTCTCCTGAAAGGTAGTCTAGTGAGGTTGCTTCGTAGAAGCTTTCGGCAGCTAGGTCGTAGTTGCCAGCCTCTAAATAGGCATTGCCTAGATTGACCCAAGCTTCGACATTCGTTGCGTCATTTAAGGCAATTTGTCTTAAATTATCAATATTTGTTTGCGCTTGACCCAAAACAGCAAAATGCAACGTAGCAAAAATCAAGATAAGCAAAAGCTTGATCATAGAACGAGATAATTTCATGTGGTGGCCTCCGTTAAGCGCACTTTTATGCTATGCGTAACCATAATTTAGTTTAGATGGGCAAGGTCAAAAGACATGTGAAATCCCCCACCAGAATAGCATGCTTAGCGCCCTTTGGTCCTTAATTAATTGTTTTTGTGACTTTTCTGCCATTTAAAAGGCAATTATTTAAGCTGTTGCGGCATTCTAAACCAGCTGTGGTTTAACTGAAACCTAGTGCTAAAACTAGCAAACTCAAAGAGCTTTAGACCTAAGCAAACTAAGATTATCGTGCCAATTGAGGCTAAACTGTAAGCAGTTTAGCTTTTCCCTAAGGCAAGCTGGCCACAAGCGCCACCCGTATCTTGACCGCGACTAAAACGAACCGATACAGCTACACCTTTGGCAGCTAAGCGTTGTTCAAATGCTTCAATAGTATTTCGGTCTGAAGAGCTAAAGCCCGAATTATGCCAAGCGTTAAAAGGAATAAGATTGACATGAGCCGTTAAGCCTTTAAGTCTCTCAACAAGCTTATCTGCTTGCCATAAATTGTCATTAATACCTGCAAGCATAGTGTACTCAATAGTAATACGCCGAGAAATTTTATCTTGCCAGACATGCAGAGCGTCCATAATATCTTCTAAAGGATAGGCATGCGCAGTAGGAATAATTTGTTTGCGCGTCTCTTCATCTGGCGCGTGTAAACTGAGTGCCAGCACTAGCGACATGCCTTCATCTGCCAAACGACGAATATGCTTAGGTAACCCCACCGTAGATAGCGTTATGCGTCTTGGTGACATATCAAGCGCATCTGGGTTAATCATCATACGAATACTAGACAAGGCATTATCGTAGTTAAGAAGCGCTTCACCCATACCCATAAGCACAACATTACGAATCTCTAAGGGTGAAAAGCCTTCATGCCAGCTAATGGCCAAAAGCTGACCTAAAAGTTCCGCTTGGCTTAAATTACGACCAAAACCAAGCGCACCCGTTGCACAAAACGCACAACCAGCAGGACAACCCACCATAGAAGACAAACACACCGTTTTACGATTTTTATAAGGCATGTAGACAGCTTCAGTCTGACGACCATCATACAAATCAAACAAATACCTAACTGACTTATCTTCAGAAGGAAAACGCTGAAGTTGCTTAAAAGGATTAATCAAGTACTGTTCAGCCAATTCATCACGCCAAGCTTTAGGCAAATTGGTCATGTCATCAAAAGACTGAGCCCCCTGCTTAAAAAGCCAATTGGCTAACTGCTTACGCCTAAAAGCCTGACCTGACCTACCCAAAGGAAAATCATCCAAAGCAAAATTAAGCAAAAAAGCATCTTGGTTTATCTTTGAAGCAAACGGCAAAACAATACTCACAAGAAGTCAGCTTAGCAAAGATGCACAGCAAACAGCAGGTTTCAAACAACCCACACAGCTCAGACTATTTAGAAAGCTCAATAAACCGACTGCGGGGTTAACTCGAGTTCTATAAACATAGGTAAAGCTTCTCGTAAAACATCAACCTCTGCACGTAAGCGCGTAAAAACCTCAGCATCTAAGTAGGCAGCTGAAGCTTGAAACAAGCCTAAGTAGTAAGTAGCAATAAGCTCCTCTTGCTCTTTGCTTAAACGCTCACGCTCGAGTCTGGTAAGAAGTTCCGTTATGAAGTCTTCTTTAGACTCGAGTGCTTTGCAGCCACCTTGTTCTATTACTTTTTTGAGTATGAGTATGGTTTCGTTGGGGTTTTGCCAGAAGCCAAAGTTTATTTCTGCTGTCAGGGCGTCTACTTGCTTCATGCCTTCTCGGTAGTCTTTTGAACCTAAGAGTTCTTTGGCTAGCTTTTGTCTTAGTAGTCGCTTGCTGGCGTAGTCTGGTAGTTTTAGCGGGATTGTCTTTGGGCTTATCTGGCCCCCTATTAAAGCTTTTAAGCGGTAGGCGAGTAAGTAATCTTGGTATTCGCGTAAAGCTTCCACGCTTTTATTGTAAGGGTTTAAGGCCTTACAGTTCGGAGCTAACGCTACGCTTTGAAGACAAAAAAACGTTATAGTAGATTAAAGAAAAATTTGGAGGAAAGCATGCCGAAAGCAACAAAAAAAACAGTTGGAATGGTTCTAGCAGGCGGTAAAGGCTCACGTTTACACCCGCTTACTTGGAAACGAACTAAACCTGCTGTTCCTTTTGCATCTAAGTACCGCATTATTGACTTTGCCCTTAACAACATGATTAATTCGGGTATTTATGGCATGTATGTTTTAACGCAGTTTAAAGCACAATCGCTAACTGAGCATATTCAGCGTAACTGGCGTTTTGGTAGCTTTTTAAGTGATTACTTTATTACTTTAGCACCTGCCCAAATGTACCTTTATGAGGAACTTGGTGCTGAGTGGTATAGGGGTACAGCCGATGCTATTTACCAAAATATTCATCTTATAGATAACAATGATGCTGATTATGTAGCCATTTTTAGTGGTGATCACATCTATAAAATGGATATTAGCCACATGATTGAGCAGCATGAAGAAAGTGGTGCTGATGTAACCGTTGCGGCTTACCCTACGAGTGTTGAAGACGGAAAACGCTTTGGCATTATGCAGGTAGATAAAAGTTTTCAAATAACTGAGTTTCAAGAAAAACCTGACAAACCTAAAGAGATTCCGGGGCGAGCAGGCACCTGTTTGGCTTCTATGGGCAATTACATCTTTTCTAAAAAAGCTCTTTTTGAACTCTTAAATAAAGTTGCTGCTGGTGAAAAGTCAGAGCATGACTTTGGTAAAGATGTTTTACCTATGGCCTTAGAAGAAGGCTATAAGTTAATGGCTTACGATTTTGCTGAGAACCCTTTACCCGGTCAAGAAGGCCCTAACACTTACTGGCGTGATGTAGGCACGCTAGACAGCTACTGGGAAGCCAGTATGGACTTAATAGATGTTACGCCTGAGTTTGATTTATTCAACGAAGCTTGGCCCTTACGTACCTCTTCAGAGTTTTCACCGCCTGCTAAACTCGTTCATGAAGAAGAAGGCCGAAAAGGTCAAGCGTTTAACAGCATTATGGCGGGTGGTGTTATTGTTTCTGGAGCAACGCTAAGACGCTCAATATTATCAAGGCGTGTACGTGTACACAGTTACAGTACCGTAGAAAACTCTGTACTTTTTGATGACATTGAAGTAGGTAGAAACTGCCACATTAAAAACGCCATTATAGACAAAAATGTAACCATTCCAGAAGGAACCAGCATAGGCTTAAATGAAGCCGATGACCGCTCAAGAGGTTTCACGGTCACCGAATCAGGCTTAGTTGTTATTCCAAAAGGCTATCAGTTTACTTAATAAATGCTCTTTATGCTACTGCTGCGTGAGCACTAAATAAGCTTGACGCAGTAGCAGCATCTACAGGTTTTGAAAAATAATACCCCTGCCCTAAGCGACAAGACAAAATTTGTAAACGCTCGAGTTGCTTTAAAGTTTCTATGCCCTCTGCAACAACTTCACAACCCAGTCCTTTTGCCATAGCTATAATCATGGCAGCCATAGCGGCACCTTCTTTACTTTGATCTAACTTCATAACAAAAGAGCGATCTATTTTGATAGTGTGAATAGGAAATTCTTGTAGCCTACTAAGAGATGAATGCCCTGTACCAAAATCATCTATACAAATAGCGATACCTAACTTACTTATTTCGGCAAGCAACTTGGCATCTTCCAAAATAGCGCTTTCAGTTATTTCTAACTTAAGATTATGAGCTTCAATACCGTAATCTTGAAGTAAAGCTTCAAATTGCTTAACAAAATTTGGTTGTTTAAGCTGCAAGGTCGATAAATTTACATTTACACAAATATCTTTACTAAGACGCTCACGCCAGTCACTAATTTGAACACAAGCTGTTTTTAAAACCCACCATCCTAAACGCTGAATCAAGCCTGTTTCTTCCGCAATAGGAATAAACTTTAACGGTGAAACCATGCCTTTTCTAGGATGCTTCCAGCGTAGCAAAGCTTCAAAAGAACCCACCAAGCCACCCTGAAGCGACACAATCGGCTGAAAATAAAGCTCGAGCTGTTGATCTGTGGTGCTTTCTATTGCTAATGCGTGTCTAAGGTCTGCTTCTAGTTCGAGGCGTTCTTGAGCTAGGCTTTGCATGCTGCTATCAAAGATTCTAAAGGCGCCTTTACCCCCTGCTTTAGCTTGGTACATGGCTGTGTCAGCATCTCTTAAAAGGTGACTTGCAGTGTCATAACCCAAATCACTAAAGGTTATACCTATGCTAGCGTTAAGGTAAAACTCTGATACATTAAAGCGCAAAGGTTTATTGAGTTCAAGCAAAACATTTTTCGCAAACTTAATGACCTCCTCTTTAGCATTGGTGTTTAAAAGGTAAGCAAATTCATCTCCACCTAAACGCGTTAACATAGCCTTTTCAGGCAAAAGCCCATTTAGCCTCTTAGCAATAGCATGAAGTAATTCGTCACCCAATTCTGGCCCCAAACTATCATTAAAGACTTTAAAGCCATCAATATCTAAAAGAACCACAGAAAAATCACTAACACCCAAACACTCATCTAACTGCTGCAAAAAATACCTGCGATTAGGCAACTCAGTTAAAGGATCATGGAAAGCCAAATGAACAAGTTCATTTTGCGTACGATTACGCTCCTCCACCTCAGCTTCTAAGGCAAGGGTGCGTTGCTTCACTCGAGTTTCTAGCTCTTCATTAAAATGCTCGAGTTTCTCTTGGGCTTGTTTTCGCTGCTCGACTTCTTGGCTTAACTGCTGGTTTTGTTCTGCTAGGGTTTGTCTTAATTGTCTTAACTCTAGGTGTGAAGATACTCTGGCTATCACTTCTTCTATTTGGAAGGGTTTTGTTACATAATCTACACCTCCAACTTCAAAGGCTTTTACTTTGTTAAAGGTTTCACCTAAGGCACTTACGAAAACAACTGGAATGTCTTTCGTGGCTTCTACTTGCTTTAATTTTTCGCAAACCTCAAAGCCATTCATTTCAGGCATATTTATATCTAGTAAAATAAGGTCAGGTGGGTCTGCAAAGGCAGCAGCTAAGGCAAGCTTTGCGGTGGGTGCTGGTCTAACACTATAACCACTTTTGCTTAGTACTTTAGAAAGCAAGCGTAAGTTATCATGGGTATCATCAACAATTAATATGGTCTCTTTGTCTCTAAGGCTGGCTTTCATAAGCTTCCCCACTTTCACACCATGCTTTGATTTCTTCAAACGCAAAATCATCTAGCCAAATACCGAGTTGTTCTGCGAGTTTTGGTTCTAACATCTTTATTTCCTCAATTAAACGGCTTATTTCTACAGTATCTAAACGCTCCACTGATTGTGACAAATTACGCATAAAGTTCGCTGGCAGGTTTTTCACAGTCATAGCTACATTAGACGGTTTTAGTGTTACATTTTTATTACGCTTTAGCTGCTCACTTAT
>CAYGTA010000126.1:7192-11204 GCA_964352605.1 uncultured bacterium
AACCATAGCTGCATTAGAAGCTTGCGCTTCTTCAACAAGTAAAAGAGGTAATTCTAACCAAAAACGACTACCCGTATTGGCTTTAGACTCTACTTTTAACTCGCCATTCATAAGACCTACAAATTTTTGACTAATAGATAAACCCAAACCCGTGCCTTGCTCAGAATTACGCCCCGACTCTGTCTGCGTAAACGCATCAAAAAGAACAGGTAATTCCTCTTCAGCAATACCTTGACCTGAATCTGCAACCGCAAAACATAAAAGCTCAGCATTATGTTCAAGATAAACCTCAAGAGAAACAAAGCCCTGCTCCGTAAATTTAAAGGCATTTGATAACAAGTTAAGTAAGACCTGACGAAGTTTACGCTCATCAAGATAAGCGTAAACAGGAACCGCGTCTTCAACCAAAAGACGAAACTCGAGCTGCTTATGTTCTAACCGCAATCTGAAAAGTTCATCAAGCGAAGAAATAAGCTTACGAATGTCAACAGCAGCAGCATGAACATTTGTTTTACCCGCTTCAAGCTTAGCTAACTCGAGTACGTCATTTATAAGTTCAAGTAAATGCTCACCATTGCGATGAATAATATTTACGAGACCTTCGTGCTCTTTGGCTACAATTTGCTCATTTTTCAAGACTTGCGCAAAGCCAATAATTGCATTTAGCGGTGTACGTAATTCATGGCTCATGCTGGCTAAAAACTCACTCTTTGCGCTATTGGCTTGCTCGGCTTTATTTTTTGCTTCTTCAAGTTCAGCTGTTCGCTCTAAAACCCGCTGACTTAAATTTTCTCTTTCTTCTTTTAATGCTTCTTCCATACGCTTACGATCACTAATATCAATGATTTGCGCAATTTCTTTTAACTCTCCATCTTGAACTTCGTAGGTTAAATTTGTAAGTGTTTCAATTAAAGAGCCATCTTTACAGTAGTAACGCTGCTCGAGTTGTACAACTTGCCCTGGGTTAGCGTAAGCTTCATCTGCGATTGCTTGGCCTTCAATAAAATCATCAGGATGAATCATATCTTTAATATTTAAGCCTGTAATTTCGTCTAGTTCGTAGCCAAGCATGGTTGCTAGCGTCTTATTTGCTTGCACAATGTCATATTTTGAATTAACAATTTGAGCACCAATGGGAGCCTGGTCAAATAAAAAGCGAAACCGCTCTTCACTTTGCATTAGAGAAAATTCAGAGAGTTTACGTAAACTAATATCAATAATACCAATACGCAACAACTGCCGTTCTGAATCAGCCAGCTGAACCATTCTAATTTCCGCTTCAAAATTACGACCATGACGGTCTTTTTGAGATCGTTCAATTAAAACAAAGTTACCTGAAAGCACTTGCTGAATAGCCTCTTGACTTTCATGAGAAAGCTCGCCATCTTCAAGTATATCTGGAGCTATATCTTGCAAAGAGGTAACTAAAAATTCTTCTTTACTGTAACCAAAAAGTGTTTCAGCTTGAGTATTAACATCAAGAATTTCACCTGACTCAAGATCAACAATAAGCACAGCCTCTGGTGCACTCTCAAACAAAGTCCTAAAGCGTTCTTCACTCTGCTCTGTACTTAAACGAGCACGCTGCAACACAATATGGCTAGAAATGGTGTTCGCAAACAAATCGAGAAGCTCGAGTTCATAAGGCTTTAAGGGGCGCTGATTTAAAAGATTATCTGCCGTTACCCAAGCTACTAGTTTTTCACCTTCACGAATTGGACTAAAGCTCTTCCAACCAAAACCTACTTTTTTATCATAATCAAAAAGATCCATGACTTGGTAACTCGTTCTGGTTGTATTGCCACCTTTCAAAATTTTTGCGTACTCATGCTCACTGTACTCTATAACTAAGTCAGATTCGTCTCGCACTTCTCCTTTGGTACTGGTACCAAAACTACCTTTAAGGCGATTTTCACCCTCAAGATCCCAAAAGACACCAAGGCGATCGAAGGCTAACTGGTTTCTACCCAAAATGACAGCTTGGCGCAGCATGTCATGAATGCTTTCTTCTTTAGCCAGTGCAATATTAATTTCATTGAGCGCCTTTAATTTGTCTTTAAATTCTTGAGCAATGCGTTCACTTTCTTCTAAAGCCTGCTGAGAATGCCTTAAATCTAAAACATTGTTTATAGTCGCAGCAAAAAGCCACAATAGCTCAGCTTCATAAGGCTTTAGGGGTTCTTGACTAATTAAATTATCAACCGAAAGCCACGCAAAAAGTTGACCATGTAACCAAATAGGAACCCACATGTTCCAACCTTTACCAATAACCTTGTCTAATTGCCAAATATCAATGTTTTCTCGTATTAAAGGTGCTCTTCGCGAAGAAGATTCTTTGCCTGCCTTCAACAAATCTACAACAACTGTTGCAGACCACTCAAAGCCCTGCTCATCTTGAAATTCACCCCTTTCATTTATTCCATAAAGAGCCTGCAAAGTATTCGTTTTTGGGTTATACAAGGCTATACCTAAACGATCAAACCCTAAATAATAACGACCACCCAGAATAACTTGTCTATAGATATCATCAAAGAAAACAAGTCCAGAAAGTTCCAAACTCAAAGTATGCAACGCCGCAAGCTTCTCTCTAAACGCCTGCGCCTCAGAACGCTCGAGTTTTAAGCCTTGCTCTAACTCATAGCGTTGTTTTAACGTGCCTATTTGATTAGCAAACAGTTCAGCCATGGTTACAGTCTGCGCATTAAAAGCAGCACTCGAGTCATAGTTATCTAGGTAAAAGAATGCCTCTGCTACACCTTGTCGTTTAATAGGCATAACCAAACTGGCCTGTACGACTCTTAGTGAAGCAGAATCACTAAGACCAGCTTGTTGCGTTACTCGGCTGCCCTCTTCTTGACCACGAATCACTTTTACGAAAGAGGCCTGTTCAAATTCATCTTGACTAAAATGCGTTTTACTTAACCCATCAGACTCGTAGCCATGCAGTGCCACTAACGAATAGCCGCTAGCTGTTTTAACAATCACACTGCCCGCTTGCGCTTCAGGAATAACGCGAATAGCTCGAGCTAAGGCTACTTGGTAAAAATCTTCGTCTAGTTCTTTAGCCATTAGATCTTGCATTAAACTGTTAAGCTCAGCCCGAAATTGGCTTTCGTTTTGCAATCTTATTTGTTCTTGAATGAGCTGCTGCTCAAGCTGAATTCTTTGCCACAGGCTTGTTAGCTGAGTAGCAAAGGTTTTTGCCATGTCAATAGCGGCATCTGTAAACGCGTCTTCAGATTCAAAATTATCTAGATTAAAAATGATCTTTACTTCATCATTATCTAGTACAGGTATAGAAAGGGAAACTTTAATGTCTTTAGAAGGCCCTGCCTTTAAAAATAAAGCTTGTTTCTCAGATTGTAATTCATACCAATCATCGTTAAAGTAATGACTTAGCCTAGGTGTCGTCCATTTTTCAGGCTTCCTGAAATCTTCATACTGAAATTCAGTCGCTGAAAGCAAATTTAAATCAAAGCCAACTGTCGCTACAAACTTGTAAGCTTCATTTGTTTTCAAAACCATTGAGCCTGCTTGCGCACCCGGAATCAGCTCAACAGCTTTGTCTAACATTATTTGATATAACTGCGTATTTTGAGGTTCAGACAAAACCAACACCATCAGATCATTCATTTCAGCACGAAAGTCAGACTCTTGCTGCACACTCAGCTGCTCGAGTTTAAGGCTCTGCTCAAGTTCAAAACGCTGCCACAAGGCAGAAATTTGCATAGCGAAAACCTCGGCCATGCTAATCGCACTTTCTGAAAAAGCATTTTCTGCCTCAAAATTATCTAAATTCAAATAGGCAATAGTTATATCTTTATAGATAATTGGAACAGACAGCATTGCCTTAATTTTGTCTGTTGGTCCTGTTGCTTCAAATAGCCGCTTATGCTTTGCGGGTATCGTACTTTCACTTAACTGAACAACATTAGTAACTACACTCGCTTTACCCTGAAGCTGATTGCCGTATAGTTCTTGGGCCGTAAATGATACGCCTTCAAAAACACTA
>CAYGTA010000127.1:0-11192 GCA_964352605.1 uncultured bacterium
GAGTAAAAACAAACCAACTCAGCCAAGGGTGCAATGTTTCATGGAACTGCAAATAGGTTTTAGTCACGCTGAGCCACAAACACCATGACTCGACTCTTATTTGTAAACGGCTCATTACGCCAACCACCATATATTTGCTGAACTGTAAAACCTGCTTCTTTAAGTGACTGACTCATTTCTTTTTGAGTTCGAAACCGTAAGCTACTTTCAACAACTAAGCTTTCACCTGTATCTTTAAAATGATTGTATGCCTGAAAATGAACTCTTCCCTGTTCATTAGTTCGCAGCTCAACCCAGCATTCTAAAGTGCCATGAAGCGTTTCGGTAAGTTCATAACTCGCTTCACGGTTCCAGCTTTCCCATTCTTTAGCATCAGGATTTCGGCTTTCAAAGGCGACATATCCGTTAGGGCGCAAAGCCTCATAAATATGATGAAGCGTAACTAACCAGTCACTATCTTCAAGAAACACCTGAGCAACATTTCCTGTCATTAGCACAAGGTCAGCATTAGGCGTTCCAAGAAAACTCGAGTCTCCTTGAGTCCAGCGTACTAAATCTGCATTAGGCTGCTTTTGGGCATAAGCGAGCATTTGAGCAGATGGGTCAAAACCTCTTACGTTCCAGTTGTGGCTTGCTAATTCACGCGTTAAAAGCCCCGTTCCACACCCTAAGTCAAGAATGCTTTGTGCTTTTATATCTTGGGCAAGCTGAATGTAAAAGTCATAGTCAATACCCCGCGGATTATCACTGTCATACAAGTCAACTAAGCGCGGGTCAGTGTAGTGTAAGTCAAGTTTCATTCTAGCCTAGCTGAACTTCGTAGAAAGTCTAAAACCAGTTTCATGACTGCTCTTCGATTACTTGACTAAGGTCTTTTTGCTTTCCTTTAGAAATCAGTATCTTGTCTATGCGTTGTCCGTCCATATCCATGATTTCGAACACTAGATTTTGCCATTTTACGCGGTCGCTTGGCCTTGGAATATAGCCAAATTCTGATAACAGAAAACCACCTACTGTTTGGAACTCTTTGGCTGAACCTTCGGGTAGTTCATCTAACGCAAATATGTTTTTTAGTTCATCTATAGGTAACAAGCCATCTACTAGCCATGAGTTTTTATCTCGTTTTACAGCAAGCGGATTACTGTTTTCTGAATAGTCTGGTAAGTCACCTACCATTGATTCTAAAAGATCAGTTACGGTAACTAGGCCTTCTAGTTCTCCGTATTCATCTATAACAAGGGCTAAATGTTGGCGTTGTTTTTTGAATTCTTCTAGTAAGTTTAGAGGGCTCATGGTTTCTGGAATATAGAGGGGTTTTTGTATGACGTTCCAATCTAGGTTATTTGGAAAACCTGAAAGCAATAGGTCCCTTACCAGCACCACACCTCTTACATGGCTTAGATCACCATCTGCGACAACATAACGGTTGTGAGGGTGTTCTTTCATATAGTTTTGCAATTCATCGGCGCTAAGTTCTGTATCTAGCCAGTGTATTTCTGGTCGAGCAGTCATGACGCTGTTTACACGTTTATCGCCTAAAAGAAAAACATTATGCACTATGTCTTGTTCAGCGCGTTCAACGAGGCCCTCTTGGGTGGCTTGTTCTAGAAGCACAGTTATTTCTTCTGAGGTCAATGATTCTACGTTGTTTGGGTTTACGCCTAGTAAGCGTAAAACGAAGTTCATAGAGAAGCTTAGGAATTTTACGAGAGGTTGCGCCACTCGAGCTATTACGGTCATGAGGCCTGCTGTGGCGACTGCGAAGCGCTCTGGATTACTTAGGGCTATGCGCTTGGGTACCAGTTCTCCTATGACGAGTGAGAAGTAGGTTATGAGTATGACCACTAGTGTGAAGCTTATGCTTTGTGCGTAAGGCTCAAGCCAGCTTATTCTTTTCATAGCTGCGGCTAGGGGTGCTGAGAGTGCACTACCACCAAAGGCGCCTGCAAGTACACCGATTAGAGTTATACCTATTTGTACGGTGCTTAAGAAACGATTGGGGGTTGCCATAAGGTTAAGGGCTTGCTCTGCACCTTTACTATCAAGCTGCTCGAGTTTTACTTTCTTTGAAGATACGAGTGACATTTCGGAGAGTGCAAATATGCCATTTGCGATGATGAGTAGGAGTATTACTAGTGCTGAAATCATTATAGAGAAGTTTAGCATTTGTGCTTTACAGAGTTTCTATACTTCTTCCTTCTCAAAAAGATAAGATGCTTTCATGAATTACTCTGCAAAAGATTACAAGATGTTTATTGCTGGCGAGTGGGTAGCTAGTGAGTCACTTAAAACCTTTGATGTGTTTAGCCCTGTTACAGCTGAACGTTTAGGATCTGCACCTTTAGGAACTCGAGCTGATGTTCAGCGGGCTATTCAGGCTGCTAATGCGGCTTGGCGTGATTGGGCGAAACGCGGGCCTTTTGAGCGTGCAGCAGTGCTTAAAAAGGCCGCGGTCCTTGTGGCTGAACGTCGTGAAGAACTCAGCTATATTTTGACACTCGAGCAGGGTAAACCCTTTCATTCTGAGGCTCAAGATGAAGTGAGTGAGATTATTGATTATCTTGAAATGACGGCTGCTGATGTGGTGCGGGTTGAAGGTCATATTTTGCCTTCTCAAGATATAACTAAGCGCGCTTTTGTGCATAAAGTACCGCGGGGTGTGGTGGGCGCTATATCACCTTGGAATTGGCCTTACATGATGCCTGCTGAGCTTATTATTCCAGCTTTGGGTACGGGTAACGCGGTGGTTTGGGCGTGTGCACCTTCTACACCTATCACGGCTGTAAAGCTGGCCGAATGTCTAGTTGATGCAGGTTTGCCTGCTGGGGTTCTTAATTTAGTTACAGGTGAAGGGGCTGTTGTTGGTGATGAAATTGCGGTTAATCCTGACACTCACGCGCTTGGTTTTATTGGTTCAGTAGCCACAGGTAAAACGGTGGCTGCGCGGGCTGCAGGTAAAGAATTGCTACTCGAGCTTGGGGGTAATGGCCCCACTATTATTCTTGAAGATGCTGATCTTGATAAGGCAGTTGCTGCTACGCTTGCGGGTTGTTTTTTGTGTGCGGGTCAGAGTTGTAGTGCTGCTGAGCTTATTTTGGTTCATGAGCGTGTTAAAGATGCTTATCTTGAGAAACTTCAGCTTGCCATTAAGACGGAGGTTCGTTTGGGTAATCCTTTTGAAGAAACGAGTAGCATGGGGCCTGTACAAAATGAAAAGACTGCTTTAAAGATGGATGAGCATATTGCTGATGCGCTTGCTAAGGGTGCCAGGCTAATTATGGGGGGTAAGCGGCGTGAGGGGAGTGCTACAGAGCTTTATTATGAGCCTACTGTTTTAGATGGCGTTATGTCTTCTATGCTTGTGAGTACAGATGAAACATTTGGGCCTATTGTCCCTATTCAGACTATTCGTTCGGAACAAGAAGCGATTGATATTGCTACTCGCTCTAAATTTGGTTTAAGCATTGCTGTGTTTAGCGAAGATTTAAAAAGGGCTTTACGTATCTCTGAGGCATTAAGGGCAGGTACGGTAATTATTAATGATACGACGAACTGGTTTGAGTACCATATTCCTTTTGGTGGTGGCGCTGGTACTCAGAGCGGTATTGGTCGGGTCGGTGGGAGGTTTGGTTTAGAGCGTTTTATGGATTCCAAGACGGTTTTTGTTGATATGAGCTAAAACATTATTTACAAGCTGTACCTTTAAAAACAGTGTATTTCTGTTACTGAGTACTAACAAATTAACGTATTGAGGTGCTCAGACTACTTTTACAAAGGACTCTAGCAGGTCTTAGTTTGGCTATTTACATATAGGGGTGCAATTTCTTGTGAATTCTGCTACACTGTTGAATGTGAATGGGTTCGATACTATTAATTTTTCATGTCGATACCCTCCCCAGAAAATCCTCACTTTTAGTCAACTTTTTTAGCTTAATTTTTTAAGTCTATTTTTGTTGTGCTGGTTTTTCTGTGCTTATTTTTCTTAATTACCCTCTATTGGGAAGGGAGCTAATCTTGAAGGACATACAAAAGAGTTTCAAAAGTGGCGATCAGGTTGTTTTGCCACCTTACGGTGTTGGCATTGTCTCAGGAACCATGACTCGGCAGGTTGCGGGTTCAGAGTTTCAGTATTATCAGGTTGAATTTCCAAATGGAACTTCAAAAGCATATGTACCTGTTAATGCACCTCAAGAAGCAGGCTTAAGAGCCGCACTTACTAAAGAAGAAGTCAGTTCTGTTATTGAGCGTTTACACAATGGACGTGTAAATTTACCTAAACAGTGGGCTGCTCGTCACCGTAAAGTTACTGAAATTCTTACTAGTGGTGATCCTTATCAAATTGCTACCCTAGCCAGTGAATTACGCCGTTGGGATATCGAACGCGGCCTTCCTGACTTAGATAGACAAGCTTACAGACGCGCCCTAAGACTCTTAGCAGGCGAAATTAGTGCAGTGCTAAGCGTAACGTCTGAAGAAGCAAGAACCATGATGAACGTTGAAGAAGACAGCGACCTTAACTAACATACTTTAATACAGCAAAAAGAATAAGCTCGAGTTTAAACTCGAGCTTATTCTTTTTGCTGTAGGTAGCGTAGTGCTATTGCGTACGCAGCGTAGTCATCTATGAGTTCGGGGGGACTTCTTAGGCCTTTTGGCATGAGTTTTAAGAGGCCTCGGGGCGGGTTTGCCTGAAAGTATAGCTCTTTTGCCTCTAAGCTGGTGCCTGTTTCATCTAGCGTTATGCCTATAATGTTTTTTTGCTTCAGTTCTGCCAGAAGCTGTTTTGAGCCAGTTCCATTACCAACAATAATGACTTTATCTTCAGGAAAGTCGTAGCTTTTGAGTTGCTCGAGTGTGAGTATGGCATGCTTGACTAACTCGCCTTGCGCGTCAACTTCTGCAAGTCCTATGTTTTTTCCTGGGTCAAGTGCAATGATCATAAGAAAAAAGGATGGCACTTGGGCCATCCTTCGTCTTTCATTTAGGTGAGTAGCTTAAGAAGCTTCTACTTGAGCATCTGCTTGACTTGCTGCAGGCATTGAGCTGCGGCGTTTAAGCATATTCTCATCAGCAACTTCGGTTTCTTTAATAATACTTAAACCTGTTCCTGCTGGTATGAGGCGACCTAAGATGACGTTCTCTTTAAGACCGAGCAGATCGTCGGCTTTTCCGCTTACGGCAGCTTCAGTGAGTACGTGTGTTGTGTGCTGGAAGCTAGCAGCAGATAACCATGATTTGGTTGATAAGCTTGCTTTGGTAATACCTAGTAAGAGAGGCTTCCATGAGGCTGGTTCTTTGCCTTCATCAATGAGTTGATTATTGACTTTTTCAATATCGAAACGCTCAGCCGTTTGACCTTCTAGGAACTTACTATCTCCAGACTCTAAGACTTCTACATACTTAAGCATTTGGCGCACAATGGTTTCAATATGCTTATCATGTACGTTTACACCTTGACCACGGTATACACGCTGAATTTCTTCAACAAGGTAGTGTCTTACCGCGTCAGAGCCACGTGATTCTAGTAAGTCATGAGGATTGATTGCACCGCGTGTTAGCTGATCGCCAGCTTCTACTTGGTCACCTTCGCGTACCAAAACACGAACGTTTTTATCAACTTTATAAGTTTTACTAAACTCAGCGTCATCACTGGTTACCGTAATACGAATACGCTCATCATCTTCTTCTATTGATACTTGGCCGTCTAGTTCTGAAATGATAGCGCGAACTTTTGGTTTACGTGCTTCTACCAATTCAATAACTCTTGGTAGACCCTGAGTAATGTCACCACCGGTAGCAATACCACCCGTGTGGAAGGTACGCATGGTTAACTGAGTACCAGGCTCACCAATTGATTCCGCGGCAATAACACCAACCGCTTCACCTAAGCCAACTTTACGCATGGTTGACATATCCATACCGTAACAGTTACGGCAAACACCAACAGGGGTTTGGCAAGTGAGTGAACTACGAACTTCAATGGTTCTTATGCTGTCATCAGAAGCAGCATCTTGAGCTTTAACACGCTCATAAATAGCTTGAACATCTTCTCTACTAATAATGCTTCCAACAGGTAAGTTAAATTCACCAATGCTAAAGTCAAACGCTAAGGTACGACCGTAGATTGACATTTCAACATGTCCTGCTGGTCTTACGCGACCCTGCTCATCATAGAAAGGAATGTCTAAGAATTCAGAACCACCGCAGTCTTCTTCACGAATGACAATTTCATGAGCAACATCTACAAGTTTACGTGTTAAGTAACCAGAGTCAGCGGTACGAAGTGCTGTATCAGCACCCCCTTTACGAGCACCGTGAGTAGAAATAAAGTACTCTAAAACGTCTAGACCTTCTCTAAAATTAGCGCGAATAGGTAACTCAATGGTTTCACCAGAAGGTTTAGCCATCAAGCCGCGCATACCGGCAAGCTGACGAATCTGCTGAGGATTACCACGTGCACCTGACTGCGCCATAATGTACAGCGGGTTAAGAGGCATGGTATCTCTAAAATGCTCAAACACTGCTTCTTTAACTTGATCAGTGGTGTCACCCCAAAGTTTAACCACTTGTGTTTTACGTTCAAAATCAGTAGTAAAGCCCATATCAAAAGCAGCATTAACCTGCTCGAGTTTCTTCTGAGCTGCGTCTAAGAGTTCTTGTTTTTTAGGTGGAATTGCAACATCATCAATACCAATAGTAATACCAGAGGTAGTTGAAAGTTCAAAGCCAGAGCGCTTTAGACCGTCAAGTAGCTTGGCGGTTCTTTCTATACCTAGCATTTTAAATGAGCTGGTTACTAGGTCTTTTAGTTCACCTTTAGCATAAGTAGTGTCATAGCGAATCAGAGAAGCTGGTACTTCACCACCTTCGGCTAAGGTTTCTTTAACAAGACGAGCAAAGAATACGCGCCCCGGTGTTGTTGAAATGAGTTCGCCATTGACACGCACACTTACATTGTCTTGCATGTCTACTTCGCCGCGTTCTACAGCAAGTAGCGCTTCATCTTCGTTACTGTAGCGGTACTTGAGTACACCAGCTGTGGTTGTTTCACCTTCAACAGTAATGATGGAGTTTTGATCTATATCGCCTTTATCTAGGGATTTTAGAGCAGTTTCCATATTTTTAAATTTCTTACCTGCACCTTTACCACCACGGTAAACTTCGGTAAGAACAGTCAAACCAAGAATGATATCTCGGCTTGTTTGTACATTTGGGCTACCATGCGCAGGTGACATGAGGTTATGCGAGCTAAGCATTTGCAAACGAGCTTCTGCTTGCGCATAAACAGAGAGTGGCACGTGAATAGCCATTTGGTCACCGTCAAAATCAGCATTAAAAGCTTCACAGACAAGTGGGTGAAGTTGAATTGCTTGACCTTCAACCAATACAGGCTCAAAGGCCTGAATACCAAGACGGTGCAGGGTTGGCGCGCGGTTAAGCAGAACAACACGGTCCTGAATAACTTCTTCAAGCGCATCCCATATTTCATCACGCGTGTCACGGTAACGCTCTAAAAGTTTACGCGCACTCTTAATATTAGAAACAACGCCACGCTCTTCTAAGGTTTTAAACAAGAAAGGCTTAAACAACTCTAAAGCCATACGCTTAGGCACACCACACTGATGAAGCTCGAGCTGTGGACCTACAACAATGACTGAACGGCCTGAGTAATCTACACGCTTACCAAGTAGGTTTTGTCTGAAACGTCCTTGCTTACCACCTAGCAAATCTGTAAGTGAGCGTAAAGGACGATCACTACCTGGGTGAACAACTGCAGCACCACGACGTCCGTTATCAATAAGCGCGTCAACAGCTTCTTGCAGCATGCGCTTTTCGTTACGAATAATCATTTCAGGCGCGCCTTGACTCATGAGTTTTTTGAGGCGGTTATTACGGTTTATAAGACGTCTGTAAAGATCGTTTAAGTCACTTGTTGCGAAACGTCCACCTTCAACTTGAACCATAGGGCGCAAGGCAGGTGGCATGATCGGCACAACATCCATGATCATCCATGAAGGGTTGTTACCAGAAGCTATAAAGTTACGAACAATCTCTAAACGCTTTCTTGCTTTGGCGCGCTTATGACGACTCGGGCTGTCCATTTCATCAACAAGTTCAGCTTCTAGAACATTTAGATCAATAGCTTCTAGCAGTTCTCTAATGGCATCTGCACCCATTTTGGCTTCTACATCATAAGATTCAATAAGTCTAACTTGCTGACGTACCAAATCAATTTCTACACGACCTGAGATGTCTGATTTAACTTTGCCATCATCCGCTAAGTCATCACCCGGTAAAACCCTATCACCATTAACAACAATAGGTTCATCTTGATAAGGGTAAATGCGTGCCCTAGACACAATAATGCTTGTAGGTTGCGACAAATGCACAACACCATCAGCAGCAGCGACAATTTCTTGCGCTGCGTCAATAGCACCTACAACTTTTTGACCTTCAAACACACTCGAGCCGTCTCCCACTAACACGTGCATGGTTGGGTTTACTTCGTGTATTTCTTGGCGTGCCCAGCTAATCACAAAGTCAATATCCATGTGACCGCTACGCTTTTTGCTTTTTTCTACTTTTACGGTTGCTTCGCTAGGTATGCTGAATTTGGTTCCTTCGCTAGCTTTTGCTAATACAACACCTTCTTCAACAAATTCTCCGTCGCCAACTTCTAAAGCTAAACCATTAGGAATAAAGTACGTCGCACTTACTACGTCTTCGTCAACATCACGAATGTTAAGTACGCCGCCTTCAGTACCAATAGGTATCAGTTCAACAACACCCTCAGATTTGGCTTTAAGTTCAAACTCAGCATCAAGGTCAGCCAGTGGTTGACCCCCACTGTAAGCAGTTTCTTCAATCCATGCACTAGCAGCAATATTGAGGGTAGCAGAGCGCGCTTCTTCATAGTCAAAAACTAGTTTTCTTGGAAAGCGGTACTGCGCTATACCTGCTAGTTTAGATTTTAAACCTTTAGCTAGTTGCTGACCAATTTCTACAGCTTCACCGTCAGCAATAACAGCATCTTCACCGTTAGGCACAGTGTAAGTGTCTTGACGACCAAAGCGCAACATACGGTATTCATCATCTGTTAAGAGGTCACCACGCTTAATAGGGCGACCATCTTTAAGCGCACTCATTGCGTCAGTAACAACGTACTTAGCAAAGTACAAAACCTGCTCGAGTTGGCTTGTTGATAAGTTTAGCAAAGCACCTATTTTACTAGGGATGTCTTTTACGTACCAAATATGAGCACATGCAGTTGCTAATTCAATATGGCCCATGCGGTAACGACGTACGGTTGACTTAGTAACTTCAACACCACAACGCTCACAGGTTTTACCTTCAAAGCGCTGACGCTTGTATTTACCGCAAGCACACTCGTAGTCTTTTTCAGGGCCAAAAATGCGCTCATCAAAAAGACCATCGCGTTCTGGCTTTAGGGTACGGTAGTTAATGGTTTCAGGCTTAGTAACCTCACCATAACTCCAACCACGAATTTGATCGGGGCTAGCAATTTTGATTTGGACTTTATCAAATTCTCTCATTTATTTACCTCGTCCTGATTCATCAAAAATGTTAATGTTTCGGTTTTCATTATCAAGGATTTGTACATCTAAGCCAAGCGAATGCAACTCTTTAACAAGCACTTTAAAGGACTCAGGAATAGTCGGCTCGAGTACGTCGTTTCCTTTGACTATGGCTTCGTAGGCTGCGTTGCGACCTTCAATGTCATCTGACTTAATAGTTAACATTTCTTGTAAGGTGTACGCGGCTCCGTGTGCTTGCAACGCCCAACATTCCATTTCACCAAGACGTTGTCCACCGAATTGAGCTTTACCGCCCAAGGGTTGTTGTGTAATGAGTGAGTATGGACCAGTAGAGCGAGCATGCATTTTGTCTTCAACCATGTGGTAGAGCTTAAGAACATACATAACGCCAACAACAATTGGGGCGTCAATCGCTTCGCCTGTTCGACCATCATAAAGAACCGTTTTACCTGATTTCAAAATAGAGCGTTGTGCTTCTTCTAAGCTTAAGTCATTAGCTACAATGCCTAGTTTGGCTGATCTTTCTAAGACTTGGGCTTGTCTTTTATCAACACTGTCGCCTAGTTCTTTGCGTGCTTCTATTTCTTCGTTAGCGGCTGATTCTAAAAGACCCTTGATATCTGCTTCTGTTGCACTGTCAAATACGGGGGTCACATAAGAGACTCCGTATTTGTAGGCGGCAAGCCCTAGGTGGGTCTCTAAGATTTGACCTAAGTTCATACGGCTTGGAACACCTAGCGGGTTAAATACTAGATCTACGGGTGTTCCATCTTCCATGTAAGGCATGTCTTCTGGAGGTAAGATTTTTGCAACGACGCCTTTGTTACCGTGGCGGTTTGCAAGTTTGTCACCTTCAATGAGACGACGTTTTTGTGCAATGTAAACACGAACCATTTCTTGAACACCAGGTTTAAGCTCAACACCTGGGTCACCGCGTCTAAAACGCACAGTTCTTAAGATTACACCACCATCTCCCGGAGGCACACGCAAGCTCGTGTCTTTTACTTCTCTCGCCTTTTCACCGAAGATACTTCTAAGCAAGCGCTCTTCTGGTGTGGGTTCTGTTTCACCCTTAAAGCTTGTGTGCCCAACAAGAATATCGCCTTGTTTAACTTCTGCACCAATACGAACAACACCATCTTCGTCAAGGTCACGCAAAGCTGCTTCAGATAAGCCAGGAATATCTCTCGTAATTTTTTCTGGCCCTAGCTTAGTGTCACGTGCTTCTTTTTCATACTTTTCAATATGGACGCTGGTGTAAACATCTCTGCGCACCAAGTTTTCACTTAGAACAATGGCATCCTCAAAGTTATACCCATCAAAAGGCATAATAGCAATAAGGATATTTTTACCTAACGCCAAACGACCGTTTTGTGAGGCAGGGCCATCAGCAATAACTTGACCTTCAGTAATTTTTTGACCTTTACTAACAATGGGTCTTTGGTCAGCATTGGTGTTTTGGTTAGAACGCTGAAAACGCGTCAGGATATGCTCATGGTCAACACCTTTATCAGTGGTGACTACAATTCGTTTTGCATCGACAAAACTAACTTCACCTGTTGCGGTTGAGAGGGCAACAGTACCAGAATCTCTAGAAACACGCTCTTCAACACCTGTACCAACAAATGGCGCATG
>CAYGTA010000128.1:0-3220 GCA_964352605.1 uncultured bacterium
TATTAATGATAACTATGGCCATGAAAATGGTGATCTTGTCCTTAAAACATTTGCAGAATTATTGCAAACTGGGGTTCGCGAGGGAGACATTACTATTCGCTTTGGTGGCGAGGAGTTTATCGTTATTTTTCCGAATACCGTTCTTTCTAAAGCAAAAGGGGTGCTTACTCGTTTACTCGCAGCCATGAAAGTACACTCTTGGCTTGGCCTAAATCAAGGTGAATACATGACTTTTACTGCAGGCTTAACCAAATGCTTTGATAAGGATTTAAAAGCGTGCATAAAAGTTGCTGATGACCTACTCTATGAGGGTAAGAAAAATGGACGCAACAATGTATGGACTTCCTTACCCGACACTACAGAAAACCGGTTACAAGACGGTTACAGGAAATAAAGCTTCCGGGCATCAAAATGGATTAGGGCTGTAAAGATAAATCGCGTGTAATTGTACAGTTTTGTTTGTTCATGCCATTGGATTTATATACTCCCCCATTATGTGGAACTCCGTACAACCAATGATGTGTAGAGAACACTTTTAATAGGTTCTTTGCTCTTTTCTCCATTTATGGTGTTGTGAAGTTGTTGAATAGCTCGCTCGCCTAGTGCAGTTTTTGGCATCTTCACTGTGGTTAGTGGAGGCGAAGTGTGTTTTGCTTGTGGTACATCTTCGAAACCAACTAATGCAACATCTTCAGGAATCTTTAGATTATCCTCTTGTAAAGCTTGTAGAGCCCCTAAGGCTGTTCGATCACTTACACAAAAAACAGCGTCAAAGCTTTCGTTACGCTCGAGTAGTGCTTTCATTTCACGGTAACCTTTGTTTGGGTAGCCAGAGGAAATGGGTGCTTGAATAAGGCTGGGGTTTACTTGAATATTTGCATTAATAAGAGCGTTGCAGTAGCCCTGAAAGCGTTCTACTAAGCTGGGATATTTAGCAGATCCTTGAATGCAAGCAATCTTTTTATAGCCTTTGTCCAGCAGATGTTTGGTTGCCTGCTGTGCGCCTTCTGAATTATCGACTAGAACACAGTTAAATTGCATGTCTGGGTAATGGGTATCGACTAATAATACGGGCCTTTGTTGCGCTATGACGTGTTTTGCAACAGCTTTCGTTACATCCCCTGCTCCTAAGATTATGATTCCTGAGACTCCTTGAAGGCGTTCACTCAATTGATCAAAAGGTTGATCGCGTTCAATGACGATTAAAGACAAGTGATGACCTAGCTCGCGGGCTTTAGATTCCATACTATGTAATACTTCGCCATAGTGTAAATCTGAAAACATTGAAAAAGGGAGACGCTCAACGATAAGGCCTATCATAGAGGACTCAAAACTTTGTCCATTTTGGCGACGAGGTATATACCCTAAAGTTTTGATTGAAGCGGCAATCCGCTCTCTTGTCGCCTCTGCTAGCCCTGGCTTGTTGTTTAGATACAGTGAAACTGAAGCCACTGATACTTTGGCGCTTTTAGCAACATCTTGGATGGTTGTGCGTTTAGACATAAATGCTTGACGGTATCACAAGCACAAGCCAGAAAATGCATCTCTTGACAAAATTCATAAATAAGCATACTCTATTTTAGTAAATTTAAGTAAAATTAAAAAACGTTTAGTAGAACTCTAAGGAGGTATTCGCTAAATAGATTATTTTGACTCTCTGAGCTTTTAAAAAATCATTAAAGCCTCATGTTAAAAGCCAGCTAAAGCATATATTTTTAAAAGTAGACATTGTCGACATTAATAAAAAGTAAGGAGGAATGCTTGGAAATAGGTATCGTAAAAATAAAACTACACTATATAAATTAAAAATTTTAAGGAGAAGGATATGTCAAAAAATGATCTCTCACGACGCAAGTTTCTGAAATTAGTAGGCGCAAGCGGCGCTGCTACGGCTGCTCTTTCTGCAGGTTTACCTTTTAGTACAGCACATGCCCAAGGTGATATTCCACCAAGTGATATAAAGGCAAAACTGGCTATTTTCAATTTTGGCGGTGAAACACAGCAAGCTTTATATACAGAAGCCATAGCTAAGTTTAATGAGCGTTATCCAAATGTCGAGGTAGAAGACATTTATACACCCTTTCCTGACGGTTGGGGTCAATACATTACTCAACTAAGGACTCGTGTTGCAGGAGGCTTGCCTGTTGACATAGTGGCTATGGCCATTGAAGGTGTACAAGCGACTATCAGTCAAGATCTGCTAATTCCAATTGATGACTATATTAATAATGATCCTGAGGCACAGACTTTACTAGAGGATGTCCATCCTTCATTGCATAATGCCATTCAAGGTTTAGATGGCACTAACTACTATCTGACCCGAGAGTGGAATAATATGATTATCCACTACAACACTCAAATGTTTGACGATGCAGGCTTAGCGCCACCAGCACCTGACTGGAGCTGGGATGATTTCCTTGAAACTGCTAAAGCGTTGACGACAGGTGAAGGCGATAGTAAGGTCTTCGGTTTTGGACTACCTTTCTTTAATTTTGGTATGGCACCTTGGTTTCATACTAATGGAACGTCGATCCTTACTGAAGATTGGTCCGATTCAAATTTAGATGACCCTAAAGTTGTCGAAACAGTGGAGTTTATTCGATCATTAGTTCATGAGCATGGAGTCTCTCCTGCAGTTGAAGGTACAGACCCCTATGCTCTTATGACAGCGGGTCGTGTTGCCATGACAGGTGCAGGGCGTTGGCCGTTTTCAGGGTACATTGCCAATGACTTCCGAACGGTAGATATTCAAAATTGGCCCCGTAAAGAGGCAGGCACAACCGTCTTTGGGTCAGGTGGTTGGGCTATCACAAAGTTTAGTAAAAACCCTGATCTTGCTTGGCAACTGATGAAGGATTTGACTTCCTTTGAAACAGACAAGGGTGCTGTAGATGGTGGAACATCTTTACCTGCAAGACAATCTGTAGCTAATTTGCCTGAATTTCAAGAGTTTCCAGCCAATGCTGGCGCTTTTTTTGAAAGTTTAAACGACATCAAGCCTATTCCAGCACCTGCTAATTTTGCTGAGGTTGAAAGCATTTTCATGCGTCATATGCAGCTTGTAATGGCTGATGCAGTTACTCCTGAAAAAGCAATGGCAGACGCTCACAAAGAGCTATCAGAAGCAATGGCAAAACTTCAGTAAGTAACTTTAGAAGAATGCAAGCGTGTATTGTAATCGTTAAGCACGTACCGCTTGCATTCTCTTTCTACTAGAAGC